>JAAHIC010000596.1 GCA_010671965.1 Leptolyngbya sp. SIO4C5 | reverse complement strand
ACGTCCCAGCAGGCCGAAAACATGCTGCAGACGCTGACGCCGGGCAAGCCGCTGGCCGTGATTCTCAACTCTTCCGGACGCGATACGGTAACGCCGGGAGACTCGTTTGAGCTAGGCGTCACCGTCAGCAATCGCGGCAATCGCAGCGCCGTGATCAACATTTTTCTCGACGATCTGACGCCTGCTCTGCGCCCCTGGTGTCAGACGGTTCAAGAATATTTGGCTCTGGCCCCTGATCAGAGCGGTGAGGTGCTATTTCACTTCCAGGTGCCGCCTGAGGCTCTGCCCGGTTTGCTCAGCTACGTGCTGATCGTCGATTCGCCCCAGCACTACCCGGAGTATCCACCGGCTCGCTATAACCAGCAAATCCAGGTCTTGCCGCCAGATACGGCCAGCGTTGAGGCTAATGATCCGACCTTTGTGGTTGAGCCTGCTACTAGCCCTGATACGCCAGCGGCAATTCCGCCGGGGGGCGCTCTGCAGGTGCAGGTACAGGTTTACAATCGCTCAGAGCGGGTCGATCGCTTTCGCTTGGCCTGCACCGATCTGCCAGAGGACTGGTTCAGCATTGACTATCCCCAGGACACGAAAGGGTTGGGACTGGTAGTACAGGCGGACAGTTTGGGCCTCAACCCCGGCGATCGCGGCAGTATCTCGCTGGTGATTACGCCGCCCACAGAGGCGATCGCTGGCAGCTATGTCCCCACCCTGCGGCTCTACTCAGAGAACAACCCCGGTCTGGGCCTGCTAGCGATGGTGTACCTGCAGGTATTGCCGATTTACCTGTTGCAGGCCGAGATGAAGACCTTAGTGGGGCAGGTGCGCCGCCAGCCCGCTCGCTTTGAGCTACAGTTTGTCAACAACGGCAATATTGAGCGCGACCTGCTGCTGCAGGCTCAGAGCCTAGACGAAGCGGGTCTGTGTGACTACACCCTCAGCGCCGATGCGGTGACCTTAGCTCCCTGGCAAACGGCCTATATCGAGCTGCGCGGTCAGCCCCAGCGCTGGTGGCGACGGCCCCTGTTTGGCCTAGGCCGCATTCTCAATTTTCGGGTCGATATCAGCGATCGCCAGCAGTTGCCCCTGCCCCAAAGTTCGCTGCAGGGCTACTTGACCTGGCTACCCCGTCCTTGGTGGCAGCTTTTGCTGCTGGTGTTGGCCGGGCTGGGGGTTTTAGCGACGCTGGTGTGGCTGATTTGGTGGCTGTTCTTCCGGCCACCGACGACGCCCAAAATTTTGGACTTCGTGGCTGAAGATGCCCGCTATGCCGCCGTCAATCAGGATATTGCCCGCGTGGGCTGGGAAATTGAGCATCCCGATCGGGTGCGGACGCTGAAGGTGACAGGCTATTCTCCAGACGGTACCGTCATCAGCGGCCCGCTGGTCTATGACTTTTCTCAGGGCCTGCCGATTACGCTAGATTCCTTTTGCGATCGCGACGAAGTTATTCTCACCTGCCGCAACGTCCGCACCGATGCCCGGCAGGCTGGGGAATACGTGTTTGAGCTGACCATCGTGCCCAAAGGGCGGCTGCGGCGGCAGATTGAGTCCCAGCGCACCAGCACCGTTGTGATCGATCCAGTCCCGCTGCCGACAGTGACAGAGCTGGCCCCCGGTCAAACCCTCTACCGGGAATTGGGCAGCCAGCCCGTAGCCAACGATCCGCGCCCCGAACAGCAGGCCCCTGCCGTCACCCCTGAAGGTATCCGGCTCAACTGGATTGTGACCAATCCCAAACAGCTTCAAGCCCTCCTGCTGACGGTGCGCGACAGCGAAGAGACAGTCTTAGGCGGACGCCGTTTTCCGCTGCGCAACCAGGAGTCGGGGGAACTGGAGCTGCCGGAAGCACTACAAAATCTCTGCCAGCTCGGTAATATCCTAGTTTGCCGAGATGTGCCGACTGGTGTGTTCCAGGTCGGCGAGTATGTCTTCGAGCTAACAGCTGTGCCTTTAGGCGTAGATCCAGAGCAAACCTTAGAACCTAAACTAACTGAATCCATCAAAATTGTGCCGCGATCGCCTCGTATCCTAACCTTTCAAATCAACGGTCAGGAAGCACCTCCTGTCTATCCTATTCCAATTGATCAGGGACAATTTCCTATTATCACCATGGCCTGGCAGGTAGAGGGTGGCGAGACAACCCGTGTAGAGTTAGTGCCATCACCGGGAACGGTGCCATCCCAGGGGGCTATGCGCTATCGCTTGAATCCTGAATCGGGCGATACCACCTTCACCCTCCAGGCTAGTAATGGCAGCGGTGAACCTGTTAAACGTTCGGTTGTGATTCAGCCTTTTGATCCCACTCCTAGCAATCCGGCTGAGGCTGCCGCCGCGGCTGCGGTCGAAGCCGCCGCCGCTCTAGCCGAAGTTCAGCAGCAGGCTGGTGGCAGTCCTGGTAGTAGTCCTGCTGGCAGGAATGGAAGCAGCGGCAACGGTGCTAGCGGCCCTCCGGCTCCACCACCTCTAGATGCACCTGCTACTGTCGATCCGGGTCAGCCCTCTCCAGCCGAGACGCCGCCCCAGTTTGACTAAAGTAATCCTTGCTACAGATACGCCTTTTGAAAGAGGATTTCAGACAGTTAATCGCCTAAGCTTCTAACACGTATAAGCAATAATTAGCTTGAATCAGCTAATGCCTACAAAGGCTAATTAACTGGTTTAAGTCATTTAAAGTTTTGCTTTATTTTTAATACTATTGGAGGCTTTCGTGAATTTCTTTCGCTCAGTCCGAACGGCGTTGATTGGCCTATGCCTGGTTTTTGTTTTGACCACTACAGCCGCTTGTAGCACGGGTGCAGATCGGGCAGCTAGCCCCAACACCTTGCCCACCAGCTCTTATAGTCAGCTTGAGCGCGGCAATACCTCTTCGGGAGAAGCCTTTGGTACCTGGGTTGTGCAAACTGCCAATGGGCTAATTCAAGATGCCTACGTGCGCGATAATGACAAACTCGGCGTCGTGATTACGCCTCAGGTGCGGCCAAATGAAGTGCGATCATTAGCCAAGTCTTTGGCCCAGGGATTTGAGAAAAATTTTCCTAACCGCGATCTGAAAGTGCTGGTCTATGCGCCTGACAAAAAGCTGATTTTGACTGCTAAATATAACGACGCAAACCGCACAATTGAATATCAATAAGTAGCAAAAACCAGATTAGAAACTAGGAGACTTTATGCCAAGTAGTAATGAATATCGCCGCCAGGTCATGAATGATTTGGCCCAGGGCAATGTTGAATCTTTAGACAGCTCCAGCGAGCCAGCCCAGCAGTACGACAACTTTGATGACTTTGCTCAGCGCTCTTCTCGTAGCGAGCGTCGTCAGCTCTTTGGCCGCGCTTTCCACCCCGATCGCGTACCTTCCAGCCAAATGGAGCCGGAACTGAAAAAGGCGATCGCTCAGGTTAAGCCCAATGAGCGGGACGATGTAGCCAGAGAATTCTTCAAGCACTTGAAGAAGCGAGGACTCAGCGATCGCGATCTAGAGCGCCAGCTAGGACTCTCAACTCATCACGCTCCATCCATGACGCCGACCCCCACCACC
>JAAHIC010000595.1 GCA_010671965.1 Leptolyngbya sp. SIO4C5 | reverse complement strand
ATGGCGAAGACCCCATTGGCAGTGCCAACCCAGCACCGGGCTGGTTGGTAATGGAGCTACCCCTGCCCTGGACGGAAGAACGCTTTCACCATGATCCCATTCTTCAGCCGGTCCACGACCTGTTTCATGAACTCTTCGACCAGGGCATTCAAGTCATGCCGATGCTGATCGCCCCTGATCGCGACTATGTTATTCCAGGTCTGGCCCACGTTTGCTACTATCATTCGCCGACTCCACTCTATGCTCAGCTCGAAAAACAGACCTTTCTGCTGCCGCCTGAGCAGATTGCTGGGTTAGTCAACGCCCTGCTGCGCCAGCCGGAAACCCTGTCCCAGTTTTCTTCGTATCAACAACCTCCCGATGCGATTCGCGAAATGATGGTGTGTACCCACGGCAACATTGACGTCGCCTGTGCTCGTTTTGGCCAACCCATCTATGCCCAACTCCGCCAAGAGTATGCTGACGACCAACTCCGCGTCTGGCGCTGCTCTCACTTTGGCGGCCATCAGTTTGCCCCCACGCTGATGGACTTTCCTACTGGGCAGGCTTGGGGGCATCTGGAATCGGAGATTCTGTCTGCATTAGTAAAACGCGATGGCCATAGGCCGGTCGGAGACCATCGCCCCATCACCGAACTGCGTCAGTTTTATCGCGGGCGATCCGGACTGCCCAAATTCGTGCAAATCGTGGAGCGGGAAATCTGGATGCAGCGCGGCTGGGAATGGCTGCACTATCGCAAAGCTGGCGAGGTGCTGTCCCAAGACGACGAAAACGCTGACTGGGCTGAAGTTCGCCTGGAGTTCGCTGCCCCCGATGGCCGTGAAACAGGAGCTTACGAAGCCCGGGTGGAGGCTTGCGGCACAGTGATGACGGCCCACAATTCGGGAGAAGCGACGGTTCCGGTCAAACAATATCGGGTTAGTCGTTTAGCGCAAATCTCAGATCACCTCAATCCGGTGTGATCTAAAAAGTCTGTTTGGCAAAGAAAAAACTCCGGCACGCAAAGGAATTTAGCGGTAAAACCGCTTACGATACTTCTGCCTAAGCTCTGACCTCGTGCCGTGCGGACGTTTATCACCCTCTGGTTCGGACAACTTGCCTCCTCCCTCGGCAGCAGCATGACTTACTTTGCGCTGACGCTTTGGATATGGCAGCAAACTCAGTCGGCCACCGCAATCGCCCTCATTCTGGTCTTTTACCAACTGCCGCAGCTAGCGATCTCCCTGTTCTCCGGTATCCTGATTGACCGCATTCCCCGAAAGCGGTTGTTGTGGCTGAGCGATGCCGGGGCCGCCTGCTGCACGATTTCTGTTGGCATCCTGGCGGGTCTACAAATCCTGCAAATCTGGCATATCTACTTAATTGCGACGGTCATCGGTGGCTTTGGCAACATTCAAGCTCTGGCTTACACCACGTTAGTACCGCTGATTGTGCCCCCCCAGCATCACACTCGCGCCAGTAGCCTGGGGTCGATGGTGGAATACGGGGCCGCGATTCTCTCTCCGGCACTGGCGGGTCTGCTATACCCCACCGCTGGCCTGTTGGGAATTACGGCCATTGACATGACGACTTTCATGATGGCGATGGTGACGCTAGCGTTGGTGAAGATTCCGGCAGTTAAACGGAGAATAGGGACTGGGGAATGGGGAGTAGAAAATAGGGAACAGGGCGGAGATAAAGCCGGAGGAGGGCAGAAGATCTGGCACGATATTACGTTTGGTTTTCGCTACATCGCTTCCCATCATGATCTATTAGCAATGGTGATTGCCCTATCGACCTTCACCTTTCTGCATCAGATTGGTGAAACCCTTTATCAGCCGATGATTCTGGCCCAAACGGGAGGGGATGCGCAGGTTTTGGGGCTGGTGGTTGCTGCATCGGGGATTGGGGGTGTGGTGGGGGCGATCGCGTTTAGCCTCTGGGGCGGTTTTCAACAACGTCAAGTAGGCCTGTTCAGCGGCTTCATCGGTACTGGGTTGAGTCAGCTATTGTTGGGGCTAAGCCGTCTTCCCAGTCTCTGGGGAGTTGCCCGATTTGGCATGTCTTTCCACAATCCGCTGATCATGAGTTCATACATGGCTGTGTGGTACGCCAAAGTCAGTCCCGACTTACAAGGACGGGTTCTCTCTGCTGATTATCTGGTCGGTACGGTGATGATGCTCACCGCTAACTTGGTTGCGGGCCCTCTGGCAGACCAAGTGTTCGAGCCCTGGATGCAGCACCACGAAAGCGTTTTTAGTGCCATTCTTGGGCAAGGGGTTGGCAGCGGTATAGCTTTGCTTCAGGGGGTGCTCGCCAGCGGTATATTGATCCTGGGCGGGGTTGGTTTAGTGGAATATCGCTACCAGCGAGCCCCGAGAGCAGAACGCTGACTCGCCTCATTGTCAATTGAAAGCAACGGCTTTATGAGGAAGAAAATTGATTCTGGCGTTAAGACGTTGTCAAACTCTCAAGACATCGCGTAATCCCTTAAGATAATAAGGTTATTCTTGCAAACAAATCTTAATAAGCACATCGGCTGACTGACTTGCTTATTACCGTTTAACCTAAACACGTTTACGTTTATGAGAGATCTGGATGGGGTATGGCAAAGAACCGATACTGTTGGCGAATCGCTGAGAGAAATCAGTACAGCAATCGCTTGAAAAACTGAAGTAGCCCTGTCAATGCTGGCTTTTGAAAGAGGATAGAGGAAAAACGATCAGGGAAATTTTTCGATGGCCCTTCACCCTCAGCCGATTCATCCCATTCCTGAAGCCACTGCTCAAGTGGCACTGGCGGTTGGCTCTGATCACCGTGATGCAACATGTGGAATTGCTATTGGATCGCCAAGCCGCAGAGCAAGTTCGCGCCCGGATTGATTGGAAGTATGCGCTATCGCTAGAACTAACCGACTCTGGTTTCGACCATTCAGTGCTGAGTGAGTTTCGCGATCGCTTGCTGAAAGGCAATGCTGAAGAGCAATTACTGAATTTGATGTTGGTCCGCTTACAACAAGCCGGATTGCTGAAAGCGGGCGGCCAGCAACGCAGTGATTCAACCCATGTGGTGGCAGCGGTACGGGCTATGAACCGGATTGAGTTTCTGGGAGAAACGGTGCGTTATGTCCTGAACGCCTTCGCTGAAATAGCTCCAACTTGGCCCAAAACGACCGAAGCTGTGATTTGCTGCCATTTACCCCTCAAATCTTTTGCCAGAAAGAGTTTCAGGATTATCATCATCAGGCGACTATTGAGAATGATATACAGCCTAAAGAAGCTGAAACAACCAAAGTTCGTTGGATTTGCAAATTCAAATGTACTAAATGGCAGTAAATCGCAGCAACCGTTGTTTTAGGCCTACCTAGAGGGGGAGCAGAGCAATTTGTAGAAACGAGTTCGCGGCTGACTTGGGGAACGGCGATTGTTTTTGCTGATGGGGTCTTTGGCTGGTCTAGACCAATTGATAACAGCTTCGCAATCGTTACCCGGCAGGGAACAGCTGCTAGTCAGCTAGTTCGAGTTAATCCAAGCCTAGTAGGAGAACTCGTTTCTACA
>JAAHIC010000594.1 GCA_010671965.1 Leptolyngbya sp. SIO4C5 | reverse complement strand
CGCCCGCCGCACCACCGGAATCACGGCTACGTCCTGAGCCAGTAGCTCATCCATCTGTCGAAACAGGTCAGCCCGCTTCTGAGGATCGAGTTCCTGGCTGGCCGCTTCCCAGAGGGCGTCATATTCGGGGTTGCAGTAGCGGGCGTTGTTAGGTTCCTGCCAGTTATTTTCCTGGGTGGCGATCGCGTCGCAAGTCCACCAGCCCATGTAAATTCCCGGATCGGGGCTGTCGTTGCCGATGTTGTAAGCTTGCAAATCAGCGTAGAAATGGTTGATGCTGTCGGTCTGGGCCGGATCGGCAGAGAAGAAGTCGTCCACCCGGACTCGCTTGATATCGACGCCGATGCCAATGGCTTCTAGGTTGGCTTTGACAATCGCCTGGGTCTTCTGCCGCACCGGATTCACCGATGTTTGAAACACCACGTTCATTTCAACCCCGTCTTTGTCGCGGGTGCCGTTGTCGTTGGTGTCTGTCCAGCCCGCCTCTTCGAGTAGGGCCGCCGCCCGGTTGAGGTTGTAGGTGGCGTTGATCTGCTCAGACACGTAGGGATCCGGGGCTACGAGTAGCTGCGTGGTCGGCTGTCCGGTTTTGCCGTAGAGTTCCTCGGCAATCATCTGGCGATCGATGGCATAGTTGATGGCCTGTCTCACCTGGCGATCGCTGAGAAAAGGGTGGGGATTCTCAACGCTGGATCGCTCGCCGCTGCTGGTTTCCTGGTTGGGGTCAGTCAGGTTGAGCATGATGCGCTCCACCGAGGAGCCAAAGGTGGTCAGCACCTCGCCGCTGCCCTCGGCTTCTAGCTCCGTCAGCGTCTCCGCTTCCACCTGCAGATTATGGGCAAAGTCGGCCTCCCCTGTTTTCAACACCGCCCGCGCCGCCGCATAGGGAGCGATGCCGCCAAAAATATCCACCGTCTCAAAATAGGGCTGCTCTCCCCAATACTGAGGATTGCGCTTGAAGACCAAATGCCCCGCTTCAAAAGATTCAACCTGGTAGGGGCCAGTGCCCACAGGCTCAAAGTTGGCGGGCGCTTCCCTGGCATTCAAACCGTTATAGTCCGCAAAGACGTGCTGGGGCAAAATCACGCCGTTCTGCCCGGTAAACGGAATTGACCAGGCAGGGGTAGGCTGGGCAAAGGTAATTTTGACGGTGTGATCGTCGATCGCCTCTACCGCCTCCACCCCCTCGTAGTACTGGGCCGTGGCCGCCGCCACTTCTGGATTTTTAATCAGCTCATAGGTAAACGCCACGTCTGCTGCCGTCAGCGGTTCGCCGTCTGCCCAGTTGACATCCTGCCGCAGCTTCCAGGTGACGGAGCGGCCATCCTCAGCCACGCCGCCGTTTTCTAGACTGGGTACTTCAGCCGCCAAAATCGGTGTGAGCTGTCCGGCCGCGTCATAGCTGGCCAGCGGCTCATAGACAATTCGCGCCACCTCAAAATCCTGAAAGCCGGTTGCTAGGTGAGGATTTAGCGAGGCGGGAATGCGGGTATACAGCAGCCGCAGCGTCTTGCTATCGGCAGTATCGCTCACCGGCACTGCCGGGGTGGAAGCGGTGGGGGTTGATTCTGTCGCTGGCTGGGTGCTACAGCTTGTCACCAGTAGGCCAGCGGCGATCGCCCCCCATAGCCGTCTGCCAAATGCCTTGTTGTTCCGTCGTTGCAAGCTTTTTTGTCTATCCCACATATCCATGACTGACACCCATTCTGTAGCGCCGTTACTACGTTAGCTTGTTTAGAAGTCGACTGGGCAAACAGCATGTTCCCAGAAAAAAACGAGATTTCTTCCGGATTCGGTACCTATTGGGCGCAATAAAGAAGTGGTAGATGCACCCTGAGATGAATCCCCGGCACTGGCTGGGGATTTTTTTTGGCCGCATTCCTAGCTGGCCGCATCAAGCGGCACCGATTCAGTATCAGGACTGCCAGACTCACCGGGCACAGTTGGCTCCAGCGGCGCTAGCTCATCGAGGGCCGGGCTTTCTCCCAGTTCGCGTAAAATTGGCGGAGCGCTGGGCTGTCCGGCATTGGCCCCAAACACCGCGCCCAACGATTCTTCTAAAGTTTCGGCCATCGCAATCCGGTTCTGATAGACCACAATGACGCGGGCTAGGGTTGGCAGGCGGTTCTGTTCTGCCTCCAGGTATAGTGGCTCGACATACAGCAGCGACTGCTCAATGGGAATCACCAGCAGGTTCCCCTGATTGGCCCGCGACCCCTGGGTATTCCAGAGGGAGATGCGCTGGGAGATTTCCGGGTCTTGGTTAATGCGGGCCTCAATCTGCTCAGGGCCAAAGACCAGCTCCTGTTTGGGGAAGCGGTAGAGCAGCATGCGCCCGTAGCGATCGCCGTCTGAGCTCGCCGCTAGCCAGGCCACTAGGTTGTTGCGCTGGGCCGGGGTAAAGGGGCGCAGCAGAATGAACTCTACTGTCTCCTGGGCCGGTAGCCGCATAATCAAGTAGTAAGGATCTACGGTTTGTGGTTCGTTGGCGTAGATTTCGTTGGGAGCACGCCACTGATCCTCACGGTTGTAGAACACCTGCGGATCGGTCATGTGGTAGGTCATGAGCTGATCCGACTGCACCTGGTAGAAATCCTGGGGATAGCGAATATGTTGCCGTAGGGCAGGGGGCATATCGTCTAAAGCCTGAAACATATCGGGGAAAATTTTGTTCCAGGTTTGAATAATCGGATCGCGGGCATCGGCTACATAGAAATTGACCGAGCCGTGATAGGCATCGATGACGACTTTGACTGAGTTGCGGATATAGTCAAAGTCGTAGCTGCCGGGGTCAGAGTAGGGATAGCGATCGCTGGTGGTATAGGCATCAATCACCCAGTAGAGATAGTTGGGATCGCTGGAGACATTGTCAGCCTGGGGCACTTTTTCCAAGTCCGTCTGCTCCACGTCAGCAATTACCAGATAGGGGTCGGTGTCATAGCGCAAGAAGGGCGCAATGGTTCTGACGCGCTCATTGATGTTGCGGCGAAAGAGCAGCTGCGTTTCTGGGGTGAAGTTAGCCGTAAACAGCATTTGCCAATCGCTGAGATGCTTGGCAAACAGGAGGCGTCGCCAGCGATTGCCTAAATTGATCCCGGCCCGACCGTCATAGGTGTTATAAACATTGTCGCTGCCGCTGGGATAGTCCAGCTCCTCTACGCGGGTGCGGGTCATAACGTAGTTGTCAGTTAGTTCGCCAAAATACAGGCGTGGTTCCCCTACCGGAATGCTGCGGCGGATGACTTCGCTGCTGGGCACATGGGCAATGTCTTTGATGAAGTAGTCGGGCAGGCCGCTGGGGGCGGCGGTATTGACCGGACTCATGGTGAAGCCGTAGCCGTGGGTGTAGATCAGATGCTGGTTGACCCAGGTTTGGGCTTCAGCGGGAACCTGCTCATAGTTGAGTTCCCTGGCCGAAATCAGCACCTGACGCAAATCGGTGGTGCCGTCGTCTTGAATCAGGGCATAGCGATCGACATCGGCATCTAAAAACTCGTAGTAGAGACGAATCTGCTGCAGTTGGCGGTTGGTTTCCAGCA
>JAAHIC010000593.1 GCA_010671965.1 Leptolyngbya sp. SIO4C5 | reverse complement strand
TCCTAGCTGTGGTTCCAAAATAGCCAGGCCAACTGCTGCCGTTAGTCGTCGATCTCAGCAGCAATCCGGATCGGATCGTGGCGGCATTGGGCTTGAACTTCAATCCCGATGAGGCGCTAGAACATTTACCAGAGCAGCCCAGAATGCTGCCAGAGGGGGCACCCCCGCCATCAGATTTTGACCTGAATTCTTCGCGCCAGCCCTTACCGCGAGAATTAGATGAATCTTATGCTCACGTTCGGCCCCGGCCCAAAGTCCCTTCCTAGCGATCGCCTAATTAATACCAACTCGTTTTTGTTGAGAGAAACTTATTTATCATGACGCTTGCTAACACCCAACCCCAAGCCCTGGAATTTGAATGCGAAACCGGGAATTATCATACTTTTTGTCCGATTAGCTGCGTAGCCTGGCTCTACCAGAAAATCGAAGACAGCTTTTTCTTGGTTATCGGCACTAAAACCTGCGGCTACTTCCTCCAGAACGCTATGGGCGTAATGATCTTTGCTGAGCCTCGCTATGCGATGGCTGAGCTAGAAGAGGGCGATATCTCAGCCAAACTCAACGACTACGATGAGCTCAAGCGGCTGTGTCTGCAAATCAAGCGCGATCGCAACCCCAGCGTTATTGTCTGGATTGGCACCTGCACCACTGAAATTATCAAGATGGATCTCGAAGGTTTAGCCCCTCGCCTCGAATCCGAAATTGGTATTCCCATTGTGGTAGCCAGAGCTAATGGCTTAGACTACGCCTTCACCCAGGGAGAAGATACTGTCTTAGCGGCAATGGCCCACCGCTGCCCTACTCAAGCCCCGGAGGCGGAAGCTGAGAAAGAGGAACGCGGCGGTATCACCAAGCTGCTGAATTTTGGTCGTAAGAAAGAAGAGGTAGCGGCCTCAGAGTCTGAATATGTGGATCATCCCCCCTTAGTCCTGTTTGGCTCCGTGCCCGATCCAGTCGTGACTCAGATGACCCTGGAGCTGAAAAAGCAAGGCGTCAAAGTGTCCGGCTGGCTACCTTCCAAGCGCTATACCGAGCTGCCTGTTCTAGAAGAGGGCTATTATGTCGCGGGCATCAATCCCTTTCTCTCTCGCACCGCTTCCACGCTGATGCGCCGCCGTAAGTGCAAGCTGATTGGCGCGCCGTTCCCGATTGGCCCCGACGGAACCCGCGCCTGGATTGAGAAAATCTGCTCTGTGTTGGGCATTGAACCTCAAGGCATGGAGGAGCGAGAAGCCAAAATTTGGGAATCGCTGGAAGACTACCTCAAGCTAATTCGCGGTAAGTCAGTCTACTTCATGGGAGACAACCTGCTAGAAGTCTCGATGGCCCGCTTCCTTACCCGCTGCGGCATGACCGTCCACGAAGTTGGCATTCCCTACATGGATAAGCGCTATCAGGGAGCCGAGCTGAAGCTGCTGGAGCAAACCTGTCATGAAATGGGTGTGCCTACCCCCAAGATTGTGGAAAAGCCCGACAACTATAATCAGATTCAGCGGATCTATCAGCTAGAGCCTGATCTGGTCATCACGGGTATGGCCCACGCCAATCCGCTAGAAGCACGCGGCATCAATACCAAGTGGTCAGTTGAGTTTACCTTTGCTCAAATTCACGGCTTTAGCAATGCCCGCGATATCCTAGAGCTGGTCACCCGTCCCCTACGCCGCAATAACAACCTCAAGGATCTCGGCTGGGACAAGCTGGTCAGAGAAGAGGCAACTGCTGAAAGCTAACGAGTCTGAGCCAGTAGTTAAGCTAAATTTGCAGAAGTTATGAAACCGTTCTGTTGTCGAAACATTGGCAGCAGAACGGTTTTTAAGCATCTTATTGGCTGTAGAGCTGACTGCAGCCGCAGTTGGTTAGAGAATTTTGTGGGCAGAATAGCTAATAATTCTGCGATCGCGTTCTCTTGAGTTAGCTTTGAAATATGAACTGCCTAGCGTTTGCTGAACAGTTACTCAGTCAAGTACCAGACCCAGCTTTTGTCCAAACCTTTCAGCAGCAGCGAATTTTTGTGAACGAAGCCCTGTGTCAACAGGTAGATGGAAAACAGGCTTGGTTAGATATAGATAAAGATCCCTTACACGACACAGCGGGGGACGCTGTCGCCGGTCTTTCAGACACCTACGAAGAGATTACAGCGCTCAAACAGGCAGAAGCAGATCTGCGCGATCGCGAGCAGTTTTTGCGCAGTGTTTACGAAGGCTCTGAAACTTCCATCTTCGTGGTTGATGTGCTAGAAAATGGAAAATTCCGCTTTGCCGATATCAACCCTGCTGCAGAACGAACCTTACAGATTAGTCGGGAAGAGATGAGGCGGCGATCGCCCAGCATTGAGATACAGCAGAACTGTCGGCGCTGCACATCTTTGGGGCAAGCTATTAGCTATGAAGAGCGGTTAGTGCTAGAGGGGCAAGAAACCTGGTGGTTGACAACGCATAATCCAGTAAAAGATGGAGCTGAGCGGATTTATCGGATTGTAGGCACAGCGATTGATATCACAGAGCGCCGAAAAATTGAAAGAGCTTTGCGGCAAAGCGAACAGCGCTTCCGTGACGTCAGTGAAGCCGCAGGTGAGTATCTGTGGGAAATTAACTTAGAGGGTGTCTATACCTTTGTGACCGAAAAATCTAAGTCTGTTAAAGGTTATGCGCCGCCTGACCTATTAGGTCACTCCCCCTTTGAATTCATGCCATCTGAGGATGCTACTGCCGTCAAAGTTATCCTACAGCAGGCAGCTGTGGCTAAAACCAGCTTTATTTTGGAAAACCGGAATGTGCTGCCCACTGGCGAGATAGTCTGGGAGCGGGTGAGCGGTCTACCGCTGCTAGATTCACAAGGTCAGATTATTGGTTTTCGCGGCACTGGGCTGAGTATTACCCAGAGTAAACAAACCGAGCAGATGCTGCGAGAACAGGCTCAGCTCTCTGAGTTTAGGGCCAGCATCGACTCAATTCTGGCCCGCGAAAATGACCTCAGCCCGATACTACAGCACTGCTGTGAAGCAATTGTGCAACAGTTGGGAGCTGCTTTTGCCCGCATTTGGACGCTCAATCCTGAGGAGAACATGCTGGAACTCCAGGCCAGCGCTGGCATGTACACCCATATTGACGGTGCTCACAGCCGTGTTCCAGTAGGGCAGTTCAAAATTGGGCTAATTGCGGCTGAGCGACAGCCTCATTTAACTAACGATGTCCCCAACGATCCACGGGTCAGTGATAAAGCCTGGGCGCGGCGAGAAGGCATGGTGGCATTTGCGGGCCATCCCCTGATTGTGGGCGATGAGCTGTTAGGGGTTATAGCGCTCTTTGCCCAGCATCCCCTGAGCAACTTGGTCTTAGAAACATTGGCTTTTATTGCAACCGAGCTAGCCTTGGGTATTAAGCGCAAACAAGCAGAGCTTTCCTTGGTTCAATCAGAAGCTCGATTTAAGCAGATACTCTTCTGACAAGAAGAGTATCTTTCTTTGATCTCTTCCTTAACTCCCAAATCTAATATATCTGCTTCATTCATCACCGAGTTTATGAATTGGCTTAACCTGATTTCT
>JAAHIC010000592.1 GCA_010671965.1 Leptolyngbya sp. SIO4C5 | reverse complement strand
GAAGCGGTTTTGGGGCCTTTTCAGCTCAGCGGCTTCGGTTGGGACTATGGCGGCTATGCCTTTCTAGAAGGGACTGAACTAGCCGAATACCAGGGAGATCTCTATATCCGTTTATCGCCCGCCTCAACTACGGCAGTGAATGAGGCAGACATGATAGCCGTTTCGGGAGACCGAGTTTTTGACTCGGACAATCCCAACCTGCAGGCCGTAGATCCGACAGTCGTTAATCTTGATGTTGAGTTTCGCCAACTCGAATAAGGCATTCGCTATTCTAGAAACATGCCTACCTGTGATTAAAGGGGGTGTTCGTGAATGCACTGTCCCGCTCATTCGCTTCAAGTCCTGAAGCGAGACTTGCAAACTGCTACGGCTGGTTATCATCAGGTTCATGCTGGCACTGGGCTATTTCGCTTCAGCGTTATCAGCGCTGTACAGCTCGGCTTTGCGATTTGGGCTTGGCAAAGTCAGACCTGGCTAGCCTTTGTTAGCCTCAGCGCGATCGCTGGGCTGTTTTATGCCTTCGGGTTCATCTGCACCCACGACATGATGCACCACACCCTGACGGGCTGGCGCTGGTTTGAGACGGTCATCCCGCGTCTGCTGAGCTGGCCGATGCTGTGGCCCTATGGCCTATATGCTGAGCTGCATCGCCTACATCACGGCTGGAACGGCATCAACCTCCAAGACCCGGAAAGGGTCCAGTGGACTGAGGCAGAATATCAGGCCGCATCGGCCTGGCAGCGCTGGTATGTACGTCACCAGTGGCAAATTGATATCTTTCTGCTGGCCGGATTGGGAATGATCGCTAAAACCTGCCATCAAGCGCTACGGTTGCGCTCTGTCAGTCCGCGTCTTAAGCGACAAATGCTCATTGATGGCACCGGCATTTTAGTGACTCAGATCGCTTTGCTCAGCCTAGCTGCCTATTACGGCGTGGTGCTGAAATACCTGCTCTTTTGGCTGGTGCTAGAGCGTGTTATCGGAGCCGTTGCCCAAACCCGCGATCACCTAGAGCATTATGGTCTATGGCAGCAGACGGACAGCTACCAGCTCACCCAGCTCTATGCCTGCCGCAACCTCAAGACTTCTAAATGCGTCAGCTGGCTGATGGGCGGGCTGAACTATCACTCGGTTCACCACGCCTTTCCCACCATTCCCTTTGACCAGTTGCCACAGGCCTTTGAGCAGATACAGGCTGTTTTAAAGCAACACCAACTACCGCCCATGCAGATGGGAGACGGTTATTTCAAAGAAACGCTTTGGCTGCTACAGCATCCTGCTCTAATTGAGGACGCTGATCTCACAAAAGCGACGGAGCGCTACTACAACACGTCCGCAGCCACGCCTTTACCTATGAAGACTGCCTAGCGCGTCTGGAAGACCATCGCCGCTGACGGTGCCGGGCGAGCTGCTTGCGCTTACGCTTTTCAGGCGGGGTTTCAAAGTAGCGGTGCTTCTTCATGTCCTGAAAGATACCGGCTCTGGAAACCTTGCGTTTGAACCGCCGCAGTGCCGATTCGATTCCTTCGTTTTCTTCCAGAGTAACTTGGGCCATATCGTCTTCTCCATTTAGACCAAAAAAAGCAGACAATCTGTCTGCCAAAAGCATTCAACAGATGTGCAAGCTTAGAAACCGCGAGAAAAACCGCGATCGCCGCCAGAATTGCTGCGCTTTTCTCTAGGCTTCGCCTTGTTAACTTTGAGGTCGCGCCCCATCCATTCTGCCCCATCGAGTGCTTCAATGGCAGAGCCTTCTTCTGACTCTTCTACCATTTCAACGAAGCCAAACCCTCTAGGACGACCAGTTTCGCGATCGGTGGGCAGAGTTACGCGCTTAACACTGCCGTATTCGGCAAAAACCTGCTCTAAATCCTCGCTCGTTACATCATAAGATAGGTTTCCGACATAAACTGTCATGGACTAACCTCCCGCCTAGAAAAATTCAGTTTTGCTTAAATTTCGGAGGTTCGCCTGAAAGTATGAAATCTTAAGACAAACTGGGCTACCGAAAATCAATTATTCGCACTCATGCACCTTAGCATACAAACATTCTCAAAGCTTCATGCCTAAATTTCACAGTCAGCGAGACTGGCAGCTAGCCCAGGTGCTGATGCAGCCCGCCCTGATTCGCGTCATTGACAACATCCGCAAACGGCTAGAAACCTCCAGCTGGCGCGGTTCCTACAAAACTGAACAGGTTTGGCCCACAGCTACTACTGCCGCCCAAAAGCAGCAGGTGGAAACTCTACAGGCCCAGCTCCCGCAGGCCCAGACCCCAACCGAGATAGACGAAATCGAACAGCAGCTCTCTCAGCTACCCGTAGCTATCCCTTTGTACGAACTGCAGCTGGAAAAGGGCGATCGCCAACAGACTGTAGATATCTGGCAGCTCTGCTATCGGGTGTGCTTTCAAAACTATGATGCGGAGCAAGAGGCGTCTCCGGTTGACCTAGACTGGCAGCTAATCGATCAGGCGACTGGCAGCGTGGATTGGGATCAGCTTGATCAAAAAGCAAGTCAGCTTGTGGGAGACATCTTTGCACAGCTTTGGGAAGAGGCGTAGAGCGTAGCGGGTTGATGGGGAATGAAGTCGTCAATATGAAAGTAAACTTCTCAGCTCTTCCACTGCCTCGATCTGCTGCGGCTGCCCTATCTTACCTGCCCTATCTCCTGCCTACGTCTCCGCTGGATTTAGCTGCATCATCACCCAGGTGGTGTAAGTGCCAATTGGACTCCAAATTAGGTAGGGCACCAGCAGGGCTGCCGCGACCAGGGAAATAGGAAGCACCGCGATCGCTAGCAGGAGCGCGATCACAAAACCAGCGGCACCAATGACAAGTCCCACCGTTAGCTTTTTTACCCACAGCATGACGGTGGAATAAGCCACGGTGACGACTTCGAGCAGGGCATAGACGCCCATCAAAATCCAGGTGCGAGAACTGCCGGGGTCTTGTTGCCAAACGTTATAGGCTGACCAAGCGCCACAGATAAAAATAGTCGTCCAAAAAATAGGAATAGCTTTCTCGAAGGTGAGCCAGCTTGGCCGCTGCAGTCGCCGGAACCACTTGGCCCCTGATGGGGGAATCGGAGCGCTGCCTAAAACGGCAATGCCCAGGGCCACACCGGCAATAATCATCCAGGGCTTAATCATAGGTGTTTGTATAGTCGATAAGAATATAGTTTGATTTTGCAATAAAAGCCGACCCTTTTTAACTGAAGCGGGGCGATCGCGCGATCGCCCCGCTTCGGCTCTAAATCCCCATTGTGGCGACGGAACCACCGTCTACTCGGTAATTGGCACCGACGACAAAGCTTGACTGCTGGGAACAGAGGAAGGTGATGACAGCCGCCACTTCCTGAGCCTTACCGCGCCGCTGTAGTTCCAGGTGGGGCCGCTTTTCCTGCAAGAAAGTTTCGATTGCCTGGTCGAAACTCATGCCCTTTTCTTCTGCCCGCTGCTGCATCATTTTGTCCGTCATGGGGGTGGCGATATAAGCGGGAGAAACGGAGTTGACCAGCACCCCGTCTTTAGCAAAAGCCTTAGATAGATTCTTGGCTAAGTTCAA
>JAAHIC010000591.1 GCA_010671965.1 Leptolyngbya sp. SIO4C5 | reverse complement strand
GTTCAGTGGGTTAGGGCTAGCTGTTGATCAGTAAGGACAGAGAGACTTGGCCTGCTGCCCTTACTGATCAACAGCTAGCCCTAACCCACTGAACCAAGTCTCTCTGGCTACCTGTCTCCGAGCGATCGCGCCGCTACGCCAGAGCCAAAGGTGAAAGGCAGGGGGCCTCGCGTCTACTTTTGGCAGTCTACTTATCTCTAACGCCGGACTGTTGCCATAAATTCGTTGAGTTCCTGCAATAGCCAGTCCTTTTCTACCGGGGAAAGCATAGCGCCAAACTTATGGGCGCTAATCCCTTCTACTAAAGTGAGCGCCTGAATGGGGCGTTCATTTTGCGTGTAGGCCGTACGCAGCTCAAACGGTTCCAAATCCTGAAGCTGGCCCTCAACGTAGCGCCGCCAACCAAGAATGCTGCGCTCAAACTTGAACTGCTTATGGTCAATTTCCAGCTTGGTTTTGCCCAGTAAACCGTTGACCACAAAAGCGATCATGCCGAAGCCTACTAGCCAAAAGGGAATTGAAAACAGCGGAAAAATCCAAAAACCGCTAGCTGCAGCGCCCCAGGTAGCCCCAACTGTCCAAACTAAAACAAAACCTGTCCAAAAGAGAGCAAAACCACCCACGGCCAAAGTCTCAGCCTTCCAGCCGGTAGGCGGAATTTCTAAGGTAAGCTGCGATCGCGTCCGGTTGAGCTTAATCTGACTGCCTTTGGGCTGACGTCGCCGCATCTGCCCTGCAGCTGCGCCTGTATGCGGCACGAGCTGAGGGCGGGGCTGAGTGAGAGCGGCGATCGCTTTTTGAGCTGAGTCAAAGCGATCTTCGATTGCCGGTTCCAGCATCGTTTCTAGCCAATCAGCTAGCTCTGGGCTGATGCTGACCTGCTCGCGGAAGTCGATCTTCAGGCGGCGCTGCGGTAGATCAGCGGGCGACTGGTGGGTGAGCAAAAATAGCAGGGTTGCCGCCAAGCTGTATAGGTCAGAGCCAGGATAGGCAACGCCACGAAACTGCTCTGGAGCCATGTAGCCATAGGTACCGACCACCGTGCTGCCCTGCAGAGTGTTGTGATAGACCTGCTGGACAGCACCAAAATCTACGAGAAAGAGGGCACCATCCTCATGACGAATAACATTTTGCGGCTTAATATCGCGGTGAATAATGGGTGGATTGAGACTGTGCAGATATTCCAAAATCTTGAGCACCTCTAAAGCAATCCGCTTGACCTCAGCTTCCGTGGCTCGCCAGCCAGATTCAATCAAAGCAGCTAAAGATTTTCCCTCAGCTAGCTCCTGAGCAATATAAAAGCGGCGATCGCGCTCAGAATCTACCTGAAAGTAGTCAATATAGTCAGGAATCGCCGGATGGTTCAGGCTTTTGAGCACCTGAGCTTCGCGCTCGAACAGCTCTAGCTGCTTCCAATCCGTCAGGCCGCGCAGAGCTAGGGCTTTGAGCGCGACGTGACGCTTCAGACCAATCTCTTCAGCTTCGTAGGTAATACCGCTGCCCCCTGTGCCCAGCAGTCGCACAATCCGGTAGCGATTAGCAATCACTTCCCCCGGCTGATGCATGGAGCGTCTCCCTTAACTAAATCCAATAGTCTGACGGTAGCTCAATCTCCAGGTCAATGCCGAACCGACTTTGGTAGAGACATCAGGTGCTCGCAGGCCACTAGATTTCCGGTTGGCCGAGACGCTGTACAAAGGCCTGATGCTCCGGTGCGGCAATCCCCTGCTGCGCTGTCGTTAACACCGTTTGCATCTGTCCCTGCTGCAGAGCTGCCACTGCCAGCCACAGCCCTGGAAAAACTCGGCTCTTGATAACGCCTGCTGCATCCGGTTCAGCCAGCCCATAGTTGCCTTCTTCTAAATAAAACCAGTTCAGCTTATTCTCAAATGCCTGCCAGACAATATATTCCTGTACACCATTGCGGCGATAGGCATTTTTTTTGGCGTAGAGATCGATTGCCACGCTGCTGGCCGCAATTTCAACCACTAGCTCTGGCGGTCCTTCAATGTAGTCATCTGACGTCAGTTTGGCTTGTCCCCCCGCAATCAGCAACACTCCATCCGGCTGAAACTCGTTATCTAAGTCCAATCGCACCGTCGGCTCAATTCCCAATTCAACACCCGGCGTAAACGCTTGATAGAGTCCTAGCCAGGTAATTAGAAACCCATGAGGCTTGGCATGACTTCTAAAACGCAGCGCAGCAGGCGGCATGTAAACAGTTCCTTCAATTAATTCAGCTTGAACGTCAGTATGAGCATAACGCCGCTCAAATTCATGCCGCGTTAGGCGATCGCCGTTCATCAAGGGCGGCACTGATGAAGATGGTGACTGAACTGGACGATTGACCATAAGACTTCTCTACAGCTTGAGCAGCAAACTCACGTCTCTTGCCTACTTATAGGGTAATACTCGCTTTGAGCTGCAGCACTATGCGCTTTTCTCAGTGTCAGCCGCTCGGCACTGTCCTCATCCCTTCGACTTCTGCGTATCTCCCAGACTAACAATATCCTCTCCCCGCCTATATTTCAGAACTTCTCAGCCCGATACGCTTCGTGACGATTTCGGCGATCGCTTGCGGATTTTTTCTATAAGCAGTGGTGCAACCCTTAAGTACTGAACAGAGGAAGCGGGCGAGATGAAACTATCGAGACGCGATGCACTGAAGCTGGGTTTAGCCACAGGAGGCGCTTGGCTAGGAACAGCTCAGAGCGCTGAAGCCGCGACAAAATGTCCACCTCAGAGACACCACGGCTCTCCCTTGGACTCTCCTATTCCGGAGACAGATTTCCACAGTCCTTGGATTGAGCCATTTCAGAGACGCTTTCAAACGCCGCCAGAACTGAGGCCGGTTCGTAGTGATGAGCGGGGCGATCGCCCCACCGACTATTACGAAATTACGCTACGAAAAGCTCAGGTCAATATTCTGGCCGATCGCCCCACCGAAGTCTGGAGCTATAACGGCGTTGTTCCTGGCCCCACAATTCGGCAGCGGGGCGGCATTGAGCCGGAAGATCAGGGACGGCAGTCGGTAGTGCGATTTATTAACCAGATAGGCCAAGACGATGAAGGCCAAGACTTTAAAACCGTTACTCATCTACATGGCATGGCCTCTCTGCCTCAGTATGACGGCTATGCCGAGGATTTAATTCCGCCTGACCACTTCAAAGATTACATCTACCCTAACGATCGCGCCGCCACGATCTGGTACCACGACCATGCCGTAGAGCAAACCTCCCGCAACGTCTACAAGGGTCTAGCAGGCATGTATATTGTCGAGGACGAATACGAGCGGCGCTTAAATTTGCCTGCAGGTGATTACGACGTGCCGCTAATTCTGCAGGATGTACGTTTAGACGAAAACGGTAAGCTCCTCTTCAACGATCGGGCTCGGCGCAGCCTCTACGGAGACATTACTTTAGTTAATGGTGTCCCCTGGCCCTACATGCCAGTTGAGCGGCGCAAGTATCGCTTCCGGGTCTTGAAGGGCGATCGCCGCGTTGGCGTTAAGGGTACGGGAGCACCCAGCAGTCCGGCATCGGTGGCAATCACCGAGAGCGTTTCACCCAGGGTTTGACGCTGAG
>JAAHIC010000590.1 GCA_010671965.1 Leptolyngbya sp. SIO4C5 | reverse complement strand
TCCCCTCTGGCTGTGGTAAGAGTACGGTGCTACGCTGCTTCAATCGCTTAAACGATCTGATTCCTAGCGCCCATATTAAAGGCCGTATTACCTATCGCGGCGTGGATATTTACGATAAGCGTATCGATCCGATTGAGCTGCGCCGTCGCATCGGTATGGTATTTCAAAAGCCCAATCCTTTCCCCAAATCTATCTACGACAACATTGCCTTTGGTGCCCGCATCAATGGCTACCAGGGCGATATGGATGAGCTGATTGAGCGATCGCTCAAAGGAGCCGCCCTGTGGGAGGAAGTGAAAGATAAGCTGCAGGATAGCGGCCTATCGCTTTCCGGCGGGCAGCAACAGCGGCTCTGTATTGCCCGGGCGATCGCCATTGAGCCAGAAGTCATTTTGATGGACGAACCTTGTTCAGCTTTAGACCCCATCTCCACGCTCAAAATAGAGGAGCTGATGCATGAGCTGAAGGAAAACTACACCATCATCATCGTCACCCACAATATGCAGCAGGCGTCTCGCGTCTCTGATAAGACAGCCTTCTTCAACGCTGAAGCGACTGATCAAGGCGGCAAAGTGGGCTACCTAGTTGAGTTTGACGATACCCAGAAAATCTTCAGCAATCCCCAGCAGGAGCAGACCCGCGATTACGTATCCGGTCGCTTCGGCTAAGTCTGCTGGAAGGCGTGTAACAACCTATAGAGGCGGGCAATGCCCGCCCTACCCTAACGCGGCAATTCTGTTCTCAATCAGTGACGGCCAAAACGGTATGAGGCTTAGGGACATTGCCTGCCTTACCGCTGCAGAAAGAGAAAAATACCTTGGAAGCAGCCGATTGTAAAGCCTAAAATGCCGCCTAGATTGACAATCGCCTGCAGCTCGTTGCGGACAATGCCCTGAATATTGGCTTCTAATTCTCGCGGTGAAGTGGCCATCACACGTTCAATAATTACCTGGTCTATATCTAGAATGGGAATTGCCTGGGTGACAATTTTTTCTAAATCGCGCTCCAGGTATCGCTCCAAAATGATGGTGAGTTCTTCGCTAACCAGCCCCAGAGAGTTGCCGACAATGGGTGACTTTTGCAGACGGCCCAGTAGCTGAATCGCCAGTTCCTGCCAGTTAATCGACTCGCTCAGGCCCTGTAATAGCTCCGCCCCGTGGGTCTGGGCATAATCGCGCACCGTTTCTCTTAGAGTGTCGCGTAGCTGCCGTACGGTAGAAACGGGCAGGTTTTGCAGTGAGAAATTTTGCAGCCATTCCTTGAGGCGTCCCTGAACTCCTAGGGATTCAGTCAGTTCAGCAATTCGCTTATTACTTGACTCCCGCTCATCTAGACAAAACGTGCGCAGCCGCACCAGCGAGTTCCGCAGGCCAAACAGGTTGGCAACGACCCAGTAGGTACCGCTGGTTTTCTCGCGGAAAGTTTCGTCAATGACTTGAATATTGCGATCGGTGAGAAAATCCACAATCAGTTGCCGAATCGCATCGGGCGGTAAAACACCCTGCAGACCCCACTGGGAAAGCTGATTAGCCTGCTCGTCAGTGAGCTGAAATTCTAGCAGTACCTGATCAAAAATTTGGTTAAGCTGAGCCTCTAAAAAATTTTCCTGTCTAGCCCAAACTTTGAGTAAACGGGGTAGAGACTGGCCGAAGAGGTCTTTGAGAATATTGCCTAGAATCCGCGCTGTTTTATCCTGAGTTTCAGCCTGTACCTGGTCGAGGGCCATGCGCAAGAGCCAGTCGATAGCGCTTTGAATCCGCTCTGTCTGCAGCAGTCGCTTGGCTAGGGTTTGCAGCGCGTCCGGGGTTAGCAGCGATCCCATAATGGTATCGGCAATGCGCTTGGCGAGACGTTCCTGATTGCTGGGAATTAAGCCAGGGGTGAAAGGAAGCTGGCGACCAAACAGGTAAAGCGGTCGATAGGGCCGAAACAGCATCTTGATAGCGATGTCATTGGTAAAGTAACCAATGATCCCCCCGACTAAGGGCGGTCCAATAAGTAAAAATAAATCTGACCAGGTGAGCGTCATCGATCTGCGACTAAAACTCCCATCATGCCGCCAACAATGGGATAGTGGACAGCATGGCTAAATCCCGCCTGCAGTGCCGCTTCGACTTGCTCAGCACCGCTCAGGAAGCGATCAAGGCTAGGACTAATGTAAGCATACTCTGATGCTAAGCCATATTCCTCAGCAGTGGGAACAACAATCGTGCTGAGATACCATTGCTGAAACTGCTGCATCCAGCCGCTGCTGGGTTGATGAAAGTCTAAAATGGCCGCTGTGGCCCCTGGTTTGAGGACGCGCTTTAGCTCCGCTAGGCTCGCTGGGATATCGACGACATTGCGTAGCCCGTAGCCCATTGTAGCCCCATCAAAATAGGCGTCGGCAAACGGTAGCGCTAGTGCATCTGCTTCGACCCATTCAATCGACAGCGGCGGCCAAGTTTTTTGCGATCGCTGTTGAGCCACTGCCAACTGAGCGGCAGCAAAGTCAACCCCATAAACCTGTCCGCTGGGGCCAGTGCGCCGTCCTAAAAGCAGGGCCAGGTCGCCACTACCGCAGCACAGGTCTAAACAGGTGTCTCCCGGCTGGACACGGCTCCAGTCTACTGCCATCTGCTTCCAAACCCGGTGCAGCCCTAGACTGAGCTGCTGGTTGAAAGCGTCATAAACAGGAGCAATGCGATTGAACAAGTCGCGAATCTGAGCAGCATTGCCAAGATAGTCAGAGGCAGCAGGATGATCCATAGGGCGAGGTAGGCGGGGCTGTGAAGATCATCCTGACATACTCCCTGACCGAAGGAAATAACTCGATTAGGCTAAACTTTTCAGCGCCAGTCCTACCTGACGGGCTACCGCCTCCAGCCAGGCGATCGCCTCGATTGAAGAAATCTGCGAGGGCGACCACTCTAAACCAATCAGGGCAACGAGCTCTTTCTGGTAGAGGGCAGGCAGCACCACCTGAGTCTGAGTTTCTAAGGTCTGCTGCTGTAGCGTCTTTTCGGCGATCGCCGTTTGGATCAGCGTTTCAGAGAGGTTGATTGCCCCGTCGCTCTCCTGCTGACCAATAGACTGGGCTGCTAGCAGCATTACCTGACAGCCATTTGCCTCTAGAGCCTGCCGTAGGGACTGAGCCAGAGGCTTGAGGATTGCCGCCGAGGTTTCAATTTTATTCACCAGTTCCAAAATATTCAGCATGAGCTGAGTTTGCTGGCGAGACTCTAGCAGCTCTTGATTGCGCTGCCGCATTAGCTCATAGGTTTCAGCCGCCCGATACACGACATCTTTCAGCTCCTCGGGATCCCAAGGCTTCGTGATATAGCGATAAACCTGTCCGGCGTTGATGGCTTCCACCAAATCCTCCACATCGGTAAACCCGGTGAGGATGATGCGCATCGTATCGGGAAAGTTAGAGACGGTTTTGCTGAGAAACTCGGTTCCCTTCATCTCCGGCATCCGCTGATCGGAAATGATCACGGCAACTTCACCACAGTCTGAGAGCAATCCGAGGGCCTCCTGACCGCTTTCTGCCCTCAGCACCTGAAAGCTGCGACGAAAGGTGCGATAAAGCAGATCTAGGTTGTCAGGCA
>JAAHIC010000059.1 GCA_010671965.1 Leptolyngbya sp. SIO4C5 | reverse complement strand
GATTACGCTATATATGTGTAAATAGTCCGTCTATATGTCTAATGGTAATTCCTGCTGACAGCAGACGCAATCTGCATAACATCTGTTGACGGCCCTACGGTATCCTGAGTGAGGATTTTTAGCAGCAACTCTTATGGCTTGGCAACGTCCAGACGGTCGGCGACCCGATCAGCTCCGTCCAATTCACTTTGAGCGCCAGTTTACCCGCTTTGCAGCAGGTTCAGTGCTGGCTCACTGCGGCGATACGCAGGTACTTTGTACGGTATCAGTGCAGCCGGGAGTGCCCCGCTTTTTGGAGAATTCTGGCCAAGGCTGGCTCACCGCTGAGTATCGCATGCTGCCGGGTTCTACGCCTGAGCGCAAGCAGCGCGAGTTTCTGAAGCTTTCTGGTCGCACCCAAGAGATTCAGCGGCTCATTGGTCGTAGCCTGCGAGCTAGCCTAGATCTCAGCATTTTGGGGGAGATGACGCTGACGATCGATGCCGACGTGCTACAGGCCGACGGCGGCACTCGTACCACTTCCATTTCAGGAGCCTATGTAGCCCTGCAAGATGCCCTCCATACCCTAATCGAGCAAGGGCGGCTTGAGCGATCGCCCTTAGTTCATCAGGTCGCCGCCATCTCAGTCGGACTGATCGAAGAAGAAGCCTTTTTAGACCTCAACTACCCCGAAGATGTGGCGGCGGCAGTAGATCTCAACGTAGTGCTCAATGAGGCCAAGGAAATTATTGAGGTTCAGGGAACCGCTGAGGAAGGCAGCTTCAGCCGCGCTCAGCTGAACCAAATGCTGGAAGTGGCCGAAAAGGGAATTGCAGAAATTATTGAGCTGCAAACACGGGCTTTTGCCAAGTAATATCCGTAAACATTCGGCCTAGCTCTGAGCGGCAGCTACTGGGCTATTCAAGTCCGCTACGGTCTGACTGGCTTGCACCAGCGTCAGCAGCGGCCCCACCTGTTCCTGACCGCTGATGGCTAAATCACTATGACAAAGGTAAATTCGTTCAGTCACTCGGCCCGCCAGATCTCGCAGCAGTTGGGCTAGGCTGGCATCGTTGAACTGCTCTGTGTCCGCTACCGTCCAGGGACGCCCCGACCAGCCCTGCAAGAACAGGGGCGCGCCCAGCAGTGTAGCTGTACCTGTCAGCCAGCGGGGAGATCCAGCATCTAGCCAAAAGTGCCAGCGGTGGCTGAGATGCTGCACCCGATATTGGTAAACGGTTGTCAGCGTGAGGCCCTGTCGTGCTGCCCCCAAAGACCTGACCGGATGCGGATTTGCCGTCACGGTGCCGCTGCGTAAAAGCTGAATAAACCGTCCAATGTCTTGGTTAGGGAGTTGAGCCGGGAAGGTGGCGATCGCTCTAGCTTTCTCATACTGCTGTAGCCGTCCTTCTACTTCCCAGTAATACTGCGCCGTCTCAATTAGCTCCCGCAGCACCGCTAGCTGGTCATAAGACAAATGGTTGCCGCGCCAGAGAAACCGCTGCACGGCTCGGTCAATCAGGGCGATCGCGCTGCGCAAAATCCGTTCTCGCTGCTGTTGCTGCTGGTCGCTAATCCACTGCAAAATCTCGTTATAGGCTTGGGTAGCCTGATAGCCCAAGCGATCCCAGCGGGGGAAACGCTCAACCGGAAGCAGCTGAGGGTGATCAGGATCGGGGGCAAAGCAGTGATCGGCCAGTAGTTCGGCCCGCACTGGATCAATGCGTACCAGGTCAAACCAGGGCTGACCTGCCTCTTGGCTAGGGGCTTGGCTCAGCACCACTAGCATTTCTGCTACATCCTCCCGGCTGATGAGCCGACCCAGACCGGAATACACCAGCGCCATCAGCGTTAGCAAAGCGCGCACCAGCGGCGAACTCACTGGAGGCCGCTGATCTCCCAGCGATTCGACAGGGATGCCCCGTTGGGTAAGAATGTCAGTCAGCGTATAGCGGGCGATCGCATCTAAACCTGGCCCCACTACCGCAATGTCCGCTGGCACAACCTGGCCTTGTGCAATCAGCTCGGCAATCGTCTCCGCCGTCTGCCGCAAAAGCTGTCCCCGCGAGACAGCCTGAATTGACTGAATTGTCTCTGGCAGATCTGGTACCGCCAGCGGCTCTTGCACCCAGTACACCAGCGATTCGCCTAGTTCTGCCGCTAAGCGGTTCTCTGGCAGCGGAGTTAAGCTTTCGACCTGGCAGCGATCGCTCAGCCCCACCAGATATGCCGGGTCAGCCCCCAGTCCTAACCGTGTCTTCCCGTGAGGATTAAATGTAAACAGCCCCGGAATGTCTAAGTCTAAAAACTGCTCAAACCAGTCCCGCGCGATCGCTGGATAATCGTCCACGTCATCGGCTAGTACGGCGCAGAAGCGCTGCCGCAACTGAGCCTGATAGGCAGGATGGGGCAGCAAGTATCGCCAGTACAGCTCTGTCATTACCCCGTAGGGCAGCAATCCCCGCTCCAGGCACCAGTTACGCCACTGTAGCAGCGCCGCGCCGATTGCGGCCCACAGCTCTGCTGAGGCCATTCCCGGCATCATACCGTCTTGCAGAATCGGGGTGATCTCTTCTGCCGGAATCCCGCCAAGCGCTGCTAGCTGCAAAAAGTCGAGCGATCGCCGTACTAGGTCATACTCGCGCCAGCCCTCTGCCTGCAGTGGCCCCTGCTCTATCTGTTCTTGCCACAGCCGCGTGGCCAGTTCCTGCTCATTTTCAGGCCGCAGCTTCAGCGGAAACTGGGCTGTTATCTCTA
The DNA here is from genome assembly GCA_010671965.1 of Leptolyngbya sp. SIO4C5. Taxonomy (GTDB): domain Bacteria; phylum Cyanobacteriota; class Cyanobacteriia; order Phormidesmidales; family Phormidesmidaceae; genus Sphaerothrix; species Sphaerothrix gracilis. The sequence continues at coordinate 9,611 of JAAHIC010000059.1, read as the reverse complement.
ACCGCTCTACTAACAGCGGCCAAAACAAAATCACCTCATCTTGAATAAATCCGGCAGGGGTCGTCGTCGTCACCGCATAGCGCCCCTGAGTCGTGGCGGCAATCTGCTCACTCAGGGCCAAGCGATTGTCGCCAATCGAGGCAAACACCAGCAGCGAGGCTCCCGGCTGGGCTGGATTCGCCGTCGGCGTGAATTCGGCCTCTAGCGCCTCGCCCCATTGAGCTAGTTGTTCAATCAGGCGCGTGGTTTTGCCGCTGCGGGTAGGGCCGGAAATCCAGAGGGAGGGGGGCATGAGGATGGGGGAGGTGGGGAGGTGGAGGCGGTGAGGAAGGTTAGAGAGATGGGGAAGGATTTGGGGGAGGAAAAGAGGCAGAGATGGCTTGCCGCGAGCGAAGTTGAACGAGAAGAGAGTGACTAATTGGAATGATTTTTGCCGAGGGATTCTAGTTTAATCAGCCAGGTATTGAAGTGGTGACATTTTTCACGAATAGTCTGTAGACCGAGTTCCCCTACCTCAGCCGAAACCGTACGGCGATTGGCAAATGATCCGACGCCTGGGCCGCTTCGCTCACGACACTGGCCTCTAAAACTTCGATCTTGTCTGGATTATAGAAAATGTAGTCGAGCTTGAACTGGGGCTGATCGGAGGGGAAAGTAGCGATCGCCGTGTCTTCAAACTGCTCGGCGGCAAAGGCGGGGCGGAAGCGATCGCTTTTGAGAATTTGCTGAATCGAGCGCTCGCCTTCTTCTTCGCGGTTGAGGGCGCTGTTGAAGTCGCCCAGCAGCAGCACCGGGCCGGTAGCGGCGTATTCTTCGGCGAGTTCGAGCACATAGCTGGTTTGCTGCAGGCGGGTGGCGGTGTCGAAGGCTTCGAGGTGAACATTGATAATGACGAGGCGCTGGCGATTAACATTGATGAAGCCTATTTGCGCTAGGCGATCGAGGTAGAGGGCGTTGTAGTAAGCCGGATTGCTGGCGACTTTGTCGAGGACGAGCCGTTCCTGCTCGGTGATGGCATAGCGGCTGAGGATAGCCTGGCTTGAGAGGACGCGGCCAAAGTGGGCAACCGGCGACCAGCCGGGGAAAGGAACGTAGTTTTTGTCCCAGTTGACGGCGATCGCCCCATACCGTAGCTGGAGCGCATTGGCGATCGCCTCCACCTGGTTAATATTGAAAGAGCGCTTGGCGTCGAGATCGACTTCCTGCAGGGCGACAAAATCTGCATCCAAATTATCCAGGGCAGCAATAGCGGTTGCTTGGTTACGGTCAAACAGATCGCGATCGCGCTCAACGGCAACCTGATTTGTTAGCCCCGAAAGATAACCAATGTTGTAAGACACCAGCGTGAACGTCTCTTTCTCGGGCGGCGTGGCATTGTTGAACTGGAGAATTTCAGCGTAACGGTTCCTGGGATAGCTGCCCGCACTGGCCCACAGAAAGAAAGCCACTACGGCTAGGGCAGGAATGGCAACGGCGATCGCTAAAATTCGCAAAAATCCTCTCATAATCTCTCACTACGCTTGCTATTCAAGCCGTCTCCCTAAACAATAGTTGGGACGGATTTCTTCGCTACGCCCCTGTTAGGGAGTAAACACCTGAATGAGCATTAAGAACATAATCTTTATCGGGCTTTTAGTTTTTGTGCCGATTTCGATAGCAGCTCACCTGTTGGAATGGGGCGAACTGGCGGTTTTCATAACGGCAGCGATGGCGATTGTGCCGCTGGCAGGCTGGATGGGGGCGGCCACCGAAGAAATTGCAGTAGTCGCGGGGCCGTCTTTGGGCGGTTTGATGAATGCCACCTTTGGCAACGCTACTGAGCTAATTATTGCCCTAATTGCTCTGAATGAAGGGTTGGTGAATGTAGTCAAGGCCAGCATTACCGGCTCTATTATCGGCAACCTGCTGCTGGTGATGGGCCTGTCCATGCTGCTGGGGGGCATCAACCGCAAAGAGCAGGAGTTTCAGCCTGTCGTGGCGCGGGTGAATGCGTCTTCGATGAATCTGGCGGTAATTGCCCTGCTGCTGCCTACCGCAGTGGATTATACCTCTGAGGGCATCGACTTTTCAGTGGAGCAGACCCTATCTCTGACGGTGGCCGTCGTCTTGATTGTGGTGTATGGGTTGACGCTGCTGTTTTCCATGAAAACCCATGCTTACCTGTTCGATGTGGGCATGGAAGCGGCTGAAAAATCTGAAAACGCCGAAGACAATTCGCATCATGAACACAGACCCAATCTCAAGCTGTGGGTAACCGTTTTGCTGGGGGCGACGCTGCTGGTGGCGCTGGAGTCTGAGTTGCTGGTAGATGCGCTGGAAGTGGCGACGGAGCAGTTGGGCCTGACTAAGCTGTTTACCGGGGTAATTTTGCTGCCGGTGATTGGCAACGCGGCGGAACATGCGACGGCTGTGACGGTGGCGATGAAAGACAAGATGGATTTGTCGGTTTCGGTGGCGGTTGGCTCTAGTTTGCAAATTGCTCTATTTGTAGCGCCGGTGCTGGTCATTGCCGGATACTTTATGGGCCAGCCGATGAACCTCAGCTTTAACCCGTTTGAGCTGGTGGCGGTGGCGGTAGCGGTCTTGATTGCCAACTCAATTAGCTCTGATGGGCGATCGAACTGGCTGGAGGGCACATTGCTGTTAGCGGCCTACGCGGTGTTGAGCTTGGCGTTTTATTTTCATCCGGTGGTGACGGGCATTGGTTAAAAAGTCAGGACTTACGCGCTTGATGAGGTTTTAACTGCTCGTGAGATCTCCCCGACTGTCGCCACCCTATCAAGGGGGGCAGGGGGGATCCTAACGCCAAGACCGCTGGCTTAGTCATAAGCCAGGATAAGTTATCCGCCAACAGCATGAGTAAGGTTTATCAGCCAAGACAGTTTTGGGAGCAGCGCCTGAGCGATCGCTTTTCGCTGCAGAGTGTGGGCCATATTGGCTTTAGCGAAGCCTACAACTACTGGCTATACCAAAGAAAGCAACGCTGTATTGCAGCTTGTTTGGCACAGGTAGATCTGAGCGGTCAGTCTGTTTTAGATATTGGCTGCGGGACAGGCTTTTTTGTTGACTGGTATTTACGGCAGGGCGCTAATGTTTGCGGCATAGACATCACTTCTATCAGCGTAGAACGGCTGCAGCAAGCCTATTCTGGGGAATTTTATACTCAGGACATTACTGAAGCGGACTATGTGCTGGCAGATAGAACCTTTGACATTGTCAATATGTGGGATGTGATTTATCACATTGTTGAACCCCAGCGCTTTGAGCAAGCTTTTGTAAATATTGCTAGCAGTCTTAAACCCGGCGGTTTGCTGCTGTTTACAGACTGGTTTGGGGCAGATAGCGATCGCCGAATTGCCAGTCATGTTCAGGCTCGTTGTCTAGCAAGCTATCAGCAATTTTTAACCCCAAAAGGATTTGAACTAATCGATATTTATCCGCTCTATACCTATCTAAATAAACCGCAGTTGAAGCGAGTCGATAATGCCCTAGGCTGGCTCTATTTTTGGCTAGACAGTCGTATTCAAACAGTGGCAAAAGACAATCTATCCCTAGGCTTGTGGCGCTTGACTGACAAAGGGGCTTGAACAAGCTGAATAGCTAATCGCCTGTAGCAAAAATGCTGGCATCCTGCTGAAAGGCTTTGAATTCCAGCGCGTTGCCGCTGGGATCGAGAAAAAACATGGTGGCCTGCTCGCCCACTTCCCCCTGAAAGCGAATATACGGCTCAATCACAAATTTAACCCCGTGGTGCTGTAAGCGATCGGCCAAAGCATGCCAGTCCGCCATTGCCAGAATTACGCCCCAGTGACGAATAGGGACAGCGTGATTATCAACGGCATTGGTGTTGACTGCTGTAGTCGCTGCTGGTTCTAGATGAGCGGTGAGCTGATGGCCGAAAAAGTCAAAGTCGATCCAGGTGTCGGTGCGCCGTCCGAGGGCACAGCCCAGCACCGTTTGATAAAAGTGCTGGGTAGTGGCTAAGTCGTGGACGGGAAAAGCTAAGTGAAAGGGACGCAGGCTCATGGATTGAAGATTGCAAGCGGGGCCGGTGCTCAAAACAGATAGAGAAGGATATGCAGGACTTAAGCTGGATTTTCAGTTTTGAGCCTCTGGGCTAGTCGGAGATATGGGCGATCGCGTGGTGGCTAGGCGCGTAGTCACGAGGAAGAGGCCGCCTGCAATGAGCGGCAGCAGCACCAACAGCAGCCCGCGCACAATCGGTTTACGAAACCAGTCAAAGTTGGACATGGCACAATCCTTGCATAAACGGGCCACCTTCTGGAGCGATCGCCCTGAAATCTCTTAACTACAGGCTTACTGCGGCCCTGTGTTGTAGCGCTTCAGGGTGGGATTCTCTTCTACCTGCTTGTCGGTCAGGGCATCGGACTGGGGCTGGTCGCTGAAAAAGTCTTTAACGCTATCAACCAGTCCTTTACCGGCCTGCGAGTCAGGCCCATCGACAGTAGCTTTGGCAGCGGTTTCAGCATCGACGCCGCCCTGAAAATTTTCGTTGCTCAAGGGATTGTAAGAAGGACGCACTGGCCCATTTTCATACGCTTCGGCTTCAGGCGTATCGGCGGCCCAGGTCGCAGGCGCATAGACCGCCGTGCCGAACCACAGCGCTACTGCTAGCAGTCCTAGCAGAGCGGCCCGCCGCCAAAAACTCAGACCCGACAAAATACTCAACATATGCTTCAACTTCAACTCAAAAATCATCAAAAATTGCGGCTCATTTGTCACCATTCTGACTTTTACCGTAGGCGCTCGGCCCCCCAACTGGCTTCACTCCCAGGGCTGACTTAGCTCCTCTGTCTCAGCCAATACGAACAAACAGCCCAGGTTATGATCACACTAGGCCACCCCCCCACTTGTCTGCCTATGTCCTTTAATCTCGCTGACCAGCTCCTAGCCGATCTGCACCGGGAAAACCACTTGGTCAATCTGATGATTCGCGGCTGCCTTGAACTGCGCTGGGCGCTGGGACCGGAGGAGAAAGAAACGGCGATCGCCATGATTTACAACGCCTTCGAGACGTATGTGCGGGAGCGAGGCATGGCGCTGGAAGCGGCGGAGCAGTTTTGCGAAGAACGGCTAGATGATCTAATTGAGCAGCTTTCAGCCATTTTGTAAGAACGATTGTTGTTCATACAGGATATGAAGGTGCGCTGGCCGCAAGAAACGGAGGAATCACTGCTGCAGGCTTTTGAAGCGGCTCTGAATATGGTTTAGGCCATGCAGGGACCGTTCTTGCCGGGTGTCAGCAAAATGACTTCGCCTTTAAAGCAAAAAACAGTCCCTAGAAGTCTCGACCTAGCTCAGCGATCGATAGCGCAGCAGATAGCTGAACACTTCTCCCTGCTCTGGCGTCAGCCAAATACCGGAGGCTGGAATTGTCAAGATTGGACTCCACTGGCCCTGATCCGCATAGTGCAACAGATGCAGCGTATTAATGGCCGATCGCACTCCGTCTGCCGACCCCATGATCAAATGACGCAGGCGCTCCCGCTCCGGTTGGGCGCGGGGAATATTGAGGCGTACGGGTTCTGTGTCTCCCAGATTAGTCAAATCCAAGAGATTCGGGGGGATATAAAACAGCATTTTGGGATTCCTCCTGAATGGGGTAAGGAAGCCCAAAAATAAGGCCGACCCAAGACATAGCAGTTCGGGACGGCCTGCGCAATAATAGCGTCAGCCTCCGAGACAGCTTGGACCTGTCGAAGGGGTCAGGTGCCGGAATGTTGCTGGTTACAACTTCCGGCACCGTTCGACCAAATTTTTGGGTGAACGTCAAGCTGCGCACACACAGCTATAAGTCAAGAATCTACCGTATCTGGCCCCGACAAGCAAGCAGAAACTAGAAAGCGCGGGGGGTTGATGGACATATATCGATCGCTGTTTAACAACAGTTTATGTGGGACGTAACAGTTGTTCCCTGTAGCGATCGATCTAGCCAAAAGCTTTACACAGTTCCGTGATCGCCCGAAAAAAATGCAAAATTCGCGGAATTTGGGCGATCGCGGGTGAAACTGCTAGAGAAGTTCGCGTGAGAGTGCATGTCTTTATGCCACAGATGAAAATCGTTCGCGGGTTGGGGCTATTCTTGGCCGGACTCTTCACCACCCTGGCCTTTGCCATCACCCCCGCTCCCGCCCAAAACACCACCACCGGGGCTTTCTGCGCTGCTGCCGACCCGCTGGATAACCCTGTGCAGGGCCGCAGCTACGGCGACCCCCACATTCAAACCTATGACGGCTTCCACTACAGCTTTCAAACCATCGGCGAATATATCCTCAGCAAGTCCCGCGATGGCAGCTTTGAAGTGCAGGCCCGTCAGGGGCGCGTCGGCGATCGCAACAACCTGTCGCTCAATACCGCCGTGGCCATGAACGTCTGCGGCCACCGGGTTGCCATCTATGTAGAAGATCCGGAAGGCGATCGGGAAACCGTTTGGATTGACGGCGATCGCACTCGCATTCGGGATGCAGAAGCCCTACCCAACGGCGGCGAAGTGCAGGAAGTGGGCCGTTCAGACTATGCGGTGATTTGGCCCAGCGGCGATCAGGTGCTCGTGCACTTTATTAATATCGGCGGCGATCGCTTCATGAACATCATGCCGACTATCAGCCGCGATCGGCGCAACACGATGATTGGCCTATTGGGCAACTACAACGGCAACGCCAACGACGACCTGATGAGCCGCGACGGCAGCGTTCTGCCCGGTCGCTCTACCTATAGCGTCGCCACCCGCGCCCTAGATAGCGTTCTGCCTGCTGTCATTCCGGTGCGGCAGGTCGAAGACGCCTACTTCAGCGATCTCTACCGTCGCTTTGGCGATAGCTGGCGCATCACCCAGACCGAATCCCTGTTTGACTATGCCCCTGGTGAGTCTACGGTCAGTTTTAGCGATCGCAGCTTTCCCAGTCAGTTTTTCAGCCTCAACGGCGTTGCCCCTGCCCGAATTGAGTCAGCCCTCAATACCTGCCGCGACGCAGGGGTAGACGAGGCGCTGCTAGACGGCTGCGTCTTCGACGTGGCAGCAACAGGCAACAACAGCTTTGCCAATGCGGCGCTGAATGCGATCGGCAACGCCGTAGTGCAAGAGCTGCGCGATCGGGCCATTGACGAAATCCGCGACGCCCTGCCAATTCCGCGCTTCCCGTTCTAATCCCCCTGTAGGGTGGGCAATGCCCGCCCTACACTTTTCGTTCAGCGGGCAGCAGCCCACTCTATGCCGCAAACTGCCACATCACCGGATCTGCGTCCAAGTGATCGGTGACTAAGCGGCTAATTTGATCCATTTGCTTTAAATCTGCCTGGGCGATCGCTAAGCTACCCGCCTTGGCATTCTCCACCGCCTGCTGCGCATGGCGTGCCCCCACAATGGCGTTAGAGTGAGGCTGAGCAATCAGCCAGGCGATCGCTAAATTACCCAAGCTAGTTTCGTATTTCTCGGCGATCGGGCGGAGCTGATCTAACGCCTGCTGCGCCTTCTGATACAGCGGTGGCTGAAACAGCTTATTCTTAGCCCGAATATCTCCTTCTTCAAAGGTATGGTCCGGGCCAAACTTACCCGTCAGCAACCCCTGAGCCAAGGCCGAATAGGCAATGATGGAAATATTTTGCTCAATGCACAGAGGCATGGCATCCTGCTCTACCTGCCGCCAAAACAGAGAATAAGGGGGCTGCAGGCTATCAATCTGGGCGTATTCCATCGCCTCGGCTACCTGCTCTCTAGAAAAATTAGAGACGCCAATCGCCCGGATTTTGCCCTGCTCCTTGAGCTGATTCATCGCCCGCAAGGTTTCAGCTACAGGCACCACTTCGCTATTAAACGCCCCGGCAGGCCAGTGAATCTGGTAGAGATCGATATAGTCGGTTTGCAGATTTTGCAGCGATCGCTCGCAAGCCTCAATCACCTGATCAAACTTGAGGTGATTAGCAAATACCTTGGTGGCAATCACCACGCGATCGCGCTGGCCTGCTAGCGCCTGACCCACAAGCTGCTCTGAGTAGCCATCGCCATAGACCTCAGCCGTATCAAATGTGGTAACGCCTGCCTCCAAAGCCGCCTTCATGGCGTCAATCACCGCCTGATCTTCCACCCCCACCCAGCCTTTTTTCCCGGCCTGCCAGGTACCCATAATGATCGGTGTAATCTGGACATCCGAGTTGCCCAAAGTTCGCTGCTGCATAAGTCTGTCCCTGCTAAGAGCTGCTAGCTTTAACCTAGCGCACTTGCTGTTTACGGCAGTCATGACCCGCCATTCCCTCAAATGCGGGCCTGTGTGCCAGCTTAAAATCTCAGTAATAAAGACCCCTCCCCTGCAACCTCATGCCCAAGCTACCGCCCAAAGACTATATCCAGTCGGTGTCGTTTCCCAATCAAATCACGCTGCGTCCTATCGGGGTGGTGCATTCTCCCTACACAGAGCGCCACGGTACCCCCCGACAGGCGGCGTTGCAGTCAGCCCCAGAGGACTATCAGCCCGCGATCGCCCAGATTGAGCTATTTGCCGATGTCCTGCCCGCGATCGCCCTCAACGATCTGGCCGGATTCGAGCGCATCTGGGTGATTTCCTGGCTGCACCTCAACCATCACTGGAACCCCACCGTCATGCCGCCCCGTGGCCCCCGTGTCCGGCGAGGCACCCTAGCCACCCGCGCCCCCCATCGCCCCAATCCCATTGGCCTGAGCGCCCCCAAGCTGTTAAAAGTAGACGGTTTAATGCTGTCTGTCGAAGGCATTGACCTGCTGGATCAGACACCAGTGCTGGATATCAAGCCCTATGTGGCGTACTGCGATGCTTTTCCAGAGGCCCACTGCGGCTATGTGAGCGAGATGGAGCAGGTGCAGGTACATGAGGTGGACGTGTTTGGCCCAGAGGGCCATCCGGGGGTGAGCTGAAGTTTTTCCAGCATCGCCTATTCTTGAAATAGAACAGTTCCTATCCTGCGGTGAAGCCCATGAGTGTTGTAGTCCCAGATGATATCCTCCAGGCCGCTAAAATGACCGAGGATGAACTCAAGCTTGAAATTGCCATTATGCTGTATGGACAAGAAAAAATTAGCAGTGGCAAGGTTCGTGCTTGGACTGGGTTAACGGTGCTTGAGTTTCAGCATGAACTGGCAAAAAGAGGATTGTGTCTCAACTACGGTGTTGATGATTTTGAGTCAGATATCAGAACGCTACAGTCAATGGATCTGTTGTGATTGTTATCAGCGATACCTCGCCTATTACCAATCTTGCAGCTATCAATCAGTTAGACTTACTTAGACAGCTTTACAAAACCATCATTATTCCTGTTGCAGTCTATACCGAAATGGTAGCTGCCGGAAAAGAAGTTCCTGGTGCAGTTGAAGTTCAAACTTTAGCTTGGATTCAGACTCAATCTGTAGCAGATACCAAAAGCGTTATCAGTATTCAATCCGATCGAGATGACATCGATATTGGTGAAGCGGAAGCAATTGTATTAGCGATAGAGCTTAGAGCCGATCTAGTTTTGATGGATGAGCGTCGTGGGAGATCGCTAGCGATTGACCTAAGTCTCAATGTTACTGGATTGCTTGGTGCTCTGCTGCAAGCTAAACGTAACGGATCGATTTAAGGG
>JAAHIC010000589.1 GCA_010671965.1 Leptolyngbya sp. SIO4C5 | reverse complement strand
TATGTAGGTTTCCTATTGATTGCTGGTGGTGTTTGGCACATCCTCGTTCCGCCTTTAAAGTGGGCTAAGCGCGTGCTAATTTTCTCAGGCGAGGCAATTTTGTCTTACTCCCTAGGCGGCATTGCCCTAGCAGGATTTGTGGCGGCCTATTTCTGTGCAGTCAATACTCTGGCCTATCCCACTGAGTTTTACGGCCCTCCTCTTGCTGTTAAATTAGGCATCACACCCTATTTTGCCGACACGATTAGCTTACCTTTAGGTGCGCATACAGCCCGCTGCTGGTTAGCCAACGCTCACTTCTTCTTAGCCTTTTTCTTCCTACAGGGACATCTGTGGCACGCCCTCAGAGCGATCGGATTTGACTTTAGACGGGTTACAAAAGCTCTCGATGCCACAACTAATTAGTAAGTAATATTCAATTGACAACAATCGCTCCTTCGCTAGTTTTTAGTCATTACAGAGCGGGAAAGTAGCCCATCACGCGCCCTACTCTCAGGCAAAAGTGATGGGCTTTTCTACAGCTGGCGGAAGCTATTTAGTTTGGGCGTATCCCTGAGTAAAGCGTGATTTATATCTGATGCATACAACGTAGACCCCAGAAAAAACCTTTGTTTCTGTGATAAGCATAGTCGTATCTGTGCCTATGGACTCCCGCCGCGAGCATGGAATCGAAAGCCCAGATGGGTAGGCGATACTATAGGCGTCCTAATCTAGATAACAACGGCATAGTGGGAGTTAGGAAAAAACCCTCATCTCTTTAGACAAGGGTTGCTGAGAGGAGAACATCTAGCTGGATTAGGCATCACAAAAGTGAGCCCAAAAACTGAAAAAGCGTAATAGTGAAATCTGCGATCGCTTAGAATTAGTTATCTTCGCAATGCAGCCTTTGACAGGCTGGGCATAGGGCAAATACTGTAAACTGACAGTTCGATACCGCAAAGCCGCGCTCTTCGGCTTCGTTAATACTCACTGTCGTAATCAAATCTTCCTCAAATTCTTGAACTACGCCGCATTGTACGCAGACTAAATGGTGATGCTGGTGCATAAAAGGAGTACTTAGCTCATAATACTTTTTGTCTTCAGCTAAGCCTAACTCTCTTAAGAGATTCAAATTTACCATGAGATGTATTGCTCTATAGACCGTGGAGATACTAATGTTTTCACCCTGGTCAGAAAGTCGCTGATAGATTTCCTCCACGCTCAAATGGTGACCAACTGGAGCATTCTTAAAAACCTCCAATATCTTTTGACGCTGGCCGGTAAAACGGAAACCTTCCTGATTGAGCAGAGATCTTAGAGTTTCAGAATGCTGGGCGATATGTGATTCAGGTTCACTAGTTTCCACTATCTTGGTAGTCGCTGAGAGGATTGTTGAAAAACGGTTTCAGTACAGCTTAGATAAGCTATTGCGGATCGTTTTCATTACGAAGAAAAGATATTCAGGAACTGCTTAACTTTGAAATTCTTAGCTAACTCAGTCTGTGGTCAAAAATAAGAAAGAGCGATACTGTGATGAAATGGGCTCATAAATTAGAGCATCCTGTATTTGACATCGTTGGAAAAGAAAGTCATGTCTGTTACTGAAACTCTTTTGCAAACCTATGGCAAGGTAGCCGATAACTCTGTGCTGCTGGAACGATCGGTAACAGAACCGATTGTGGAAGGACTGGGTGCCGCTTATGCCAGCTTCATGGGCCTTTATCTGCAATATCAGAAGCATCATTTTGTAGTTGAAGGCTCTGAATACTACATGCTGCACCAGTATTTCTCGGAAAGCTACGAAGCTGTTCAAGAGCATGCTCACCAAGTTGGTGAGCGGCTGCACGGTCTGGGTGGCATTCCGGCTGGTAGCTTTAGCAAGCTGGCAGAACTCTGCTGCTTTGAGCAAGAGTCGGATGATATTTATCGCTGTCGGCTTATAGTAGAGCATGATCTTAAGGCGGAGCAGTCTATTATTGAAATGCTGAGACGTCTGGCTGGTCAGGCAGAGAGCCTGGGCGATCGCGCCACTCGATATCTGTATGAGCAAATTTTGCTGAAAACTGAGGAACGCGCCTATCACCTCGATCACTTCCTGACACAGGACAGTCTCAAGCTGAACTGGTAAGTTTTGTCTCAAGTTGCTTTGCCTTCAATTCCGTATCCTTTAGAGGAGGATGCGGAATTCTTAATGAATGAATAATTTCAATAATTTGGGGCAATAAGTGCATAATTCAGTTTGTGTTTCTATCGGTCAATAGTGCCACTTATCGATCAAAATAGACTTTCCAAATAATCCAGCTAGATAGACCAATGAAAGTCAAAATCAATAGCCAGTGATCAAGCCGCTGGGCATCGAATCCGCTAGACATAATTAGTTTTGAGATAAAAGTGATAGAGCTAGGCTTGAGCTAGCGTGATTGATTAGCCGACCCGAAGGCAAGACCCGTAGATTAGGCCCAGAGTTACAAGCCTTTAAACAGCCGACTGACTCGATAGAAACGTGCTGCAGATCAGGATTGGCTGCGACTTCTGCCTGTAGACTTTGCCAAAGCCGACTGCTACCCTGCTTACAGCATTTGCCTTTAGCACACACCTGAATACACACATAGTTTTTGTCAGTAGTATCCAAAAGCGACTGAGTTTGTGAATCTGGGATGACCTGCTGCAGCTTGGAGCTTTCAAGTCTGGAGACTTCAACGGCTGGCAGCGGCAAGATATTGATGGCTCGCCGAGTGCCGGCTTCTGGATAAGCCCAAACCTGAATAAAAGCGCCGGGTATCAGTTCCCGCACTAGCATAGGTCTTAGATATTTTGGCAGTTCGAGTCTGTAGACTTGGTCGCCTGTCTGCAGCACCAGCCCCTTCAATTTTCCCTTGTTTGAACGAAAAACGTCTGCAAACTTGCCTTTGAGTACCTGACCTTGGGGACGTTCGTTTTTAGCAGCTAGTGTGATGGTGACTTCGTAAGGCTGTTTCATCGTTTAGTAGGCTTTCTCCAACAGCGCTCTAAATGGGCTGTCGAGCTAGCAGAGGGTGATGTGAACTGCTGAATGACGCTCCATACCTGGATAGCGGCTGTAGCCGTCTCGATTCTTACCTGCAATGGTTGTCCCCAGGTACATTGACAGGGAATTGATAGCTCCTGCAGACGTTTAAACACATTCCAACGCTCGATGCGGTCAATTTCGAGCGTTGTCACCGGGTCGATCTCTGTTGCATCCATTAAAGTTAAATCCAAATATCTGCCTTGATTAAATGCGGAAAGCAATTGTTACTGAGAATATTTCTGAATTGAAGCTAGATAAGGAACCTGATAGTGACCTTGATTCTAAGCCATAAAAGCACCTAAAATCCTTGCAAATAATGCTTTGAGGCTTTTAATACACCACCGCACCTGGATATACTTTATTTCTAATCAATGTCAATAAGATCAAGATAGTCAATTTTGGCAGTTAATGCAATACATTTTCAATAAATCAAGTTTCTGTGAACCCCTATCCCCTATGCCTTCGTCACATTTTCTTAACAAATTTGAGAAGGCTGTAAGCAATATTTGCTAGGGTATGTCATCTGGCTTAATTGATGACATACCCTAGCAAATATTGCTTACAG
>JAAHIC010000588.1 GCA_010671965.1 Leptolyngbya sp. SIO4C5 | reverse complement strand
TAGCACTTGGAGTTCTAGATATCCCGCTCGACCTCATAGAGGCTGTTAATCAGCAAATGAACTTTGCAGCCCATGCTGTGCCCTATACCATAAATCGGCAGATAACCCTGGGTAAGGACTCTTTTTTGCAGATAGTGTAGTCCCTGGTCGAAGGTGGTGAGAACTTCCTGAGCGATCGCCTTATGGTCAAAGGTATTGACAAACGGGGTGGCGACAATTGCGTATCCCTGCCGTCCCAGGTTCTCTAGCAGCCAGCGGTAGGTCAGATGAGGGGCTGCTGCCACAAAGGCTCCCCCCAGAAAATGAATCAGCGCTTTGGGTCTAGGAGGTACTAAAATCCAGTTGCCTGCAACCGCTTGCCAGTCCATAGAGATGCTTGAGGTTTTTTCTATCCTAACCAGATAATGTGTGTAAAGAAGGATTGCTTAGGATCTCCTGCCTATGCTAATCTAAATATCCGCTTGGACGCATAGCTCAGTTGGTTAGAGCACTACGTTGACATCGTAGGGGTCACTGGTTCGAGTCCAGTTGTGTCCATTTTTAACTGAATCGTTCACGTCAGTCTTATCCTGTTGAACTATTTTCTTCTAATGGATTACTCAAGTGTTGTGCTTGTATAAGATGCAACAGGACATGCTTGCATTGGTTGATTTCATCCATGTCCATCTTCTCGACAACCATAGGCTGAAGATTTTCATAGGAATAAATAATTGCTCTGAATTCTGTATATCGCTGGCATACCTGCTCTAGCTTTTCATTATGCTTCAAAGATTTGGCTAGTGCAGCAATTTGATTGTCAAATGCTTTTGTCTGCAAACCATGGGGTGAAATATAAAATGGAACCTTGACTTCTTCGAGAGGAAGAACTTCCAGAAAGAATCTATACTGCTTGACTAAATCGCTTATTCTGCGAAGGTTTGCGCCGATCTCTATCCTCAGCATTGTACGAACAGCCTCAGCCTCTTGTTCCTGTATCGAGAGCAAAGTTGCTTTTTCCTTTGCTTCTCTTTCCTCTTCCTGCTTTCTTCGGATTTTTTCTTCGCGCCTAAAAGCTTCTCGCCCCCATATGAAAGCCAGCGTAGGGCCTAGTGAGAATTTAGTTATATCACCTATAATTTCGAGAGCCTTGACTGGGTTTGATATGTCATTCCAAAAACTCAAGGCCATTGCATCTAAGTAAAGAAAAAAATTATTAAGAACAGTCCAAACCCACAAGGCTATCGAGGATATATAGGAGCTTTTTGCGAGGAGCAACATGAAATTTGACAGATAGCTAGACTGGTCTAATAATAACCTCTTTATTTTGAAAAGTTTGGATACAAGCTTTCGCATAGGTTGACTGTCGAGCCAACTGGTGCAAACTCGAAAAGTTTTGTAAGGCAGATCCCAATTTAATAGGACTCATATCTTGATACTTGCTTACTGACTGGAATTCAAAAAACAAAGGGCAGGCGTAGAGCCTACCCTGTTAGAAAAATCTATAAGTAGCGAAAGGCTAAGACTAAACTTTTTTCAGCCAGCTAAACATCGCCCGCAAGTCCTTGCCCACTTCTTCAATCGGGTGCTCAGCCTCGCGGCGGCGAATGGCGGTGAAGCCTGCTTTGCCCGCTAGATTTTCCAGCACAAACTCTTTGGCAAACTGCCCAGTCTGAATTTCCCGCAGGATTTGCTTCATTTCCTTACGAGTTTCGTCGGTGATGATGCGGGGGCCACGGCTGTAGTCGCCATACTCTGCTGTGTTGGAGATACTGTCGCGCATATTCGCCAATCCCCCTTCAACAATCAGATCCACAATCAGCTTCACTTCGTGCAGGCACTCAAAATAAGCTAGCTCTGGCTGATAACCTGCCTCAACCAGCGTTTCAAAGCCGGACTTAATCAGCTCACTCAGACCGCCGCAAAGCACCACCTGCTCACCAAACAGGTCGGTTTCGGTTTCTTCCCGGAAGGTGGTTTCTAAGATACCGGCGCGGGTGCCGCCAACGCCCTTGGCGTAGGCCATAGCGCGATCGCGGGCTTGCCCAGACGCATTTTGATACACAGCAAACAAACAGGGAACTCCTTGGCCTTGCTCGTAGGTGCGGCGTACCAGGTGCCCTGGCCCTTTGGGAGCCACCATCACCACGTCTACATTGGATGGGGGAACAACCTGACCGAAGTGAATATTAAAGCCGTGGGCAAACAGCAGCACGTTGCCTTCGGTTAGGTTTGGCTCAATGTCTTGCTTATAGACTGTTTTTTGCACCTCATCCGGCAGCAGAATCATCACCCAGTCAGCCGCCTTCGCCGCTTCTGCCACAGGTTTCACCGTTAGTCCTTCACCTTCGGCTTTAGCTACGGACTTGCTGCCCTCATAGAGGCCAACAATCACGTTAACGCCGCTATCCTTGAGGTTTAGAGCATGGGCATGGCCCTGAGAGCCATAGCCGATGATGGCAACGGTTTTACCATTGAGCAGGTCTAAATTGGCATCGTTGTCGTAATACATGCGAGCCATTGGGGGATTCTCCTTTCAGCCAGATTGAGCTAACTTCAGTTGCAAGCCTTTGATCTTATCAAAGATGCGGGACTGGAGTCTTCCTAGCTGCCGCGATAGGTGCTGTAAGCCCAAGGAGAAGCCAGCAGCGGCACGTGGTAGTGAGCGCTGGTATCAGCGATCGCAAAGCGGATTGGAATTTGATCCAAAAAAGGCGGGTCGGGCAGATCCCTAACCCGCTGCCCAAAATAAGCACCGACAGCAAAGACAATTTCATAAATGCCCACCTGGAACTCAGCGTCTGCTAGTAGGGGAACATCAGTGCGACCGTCAGCGTTAGTCACGGCGGTTTTCAGCAGCGATCGCGTCTCTGAATCAGGGGCAATCTGCCACAGGGCAATCTTGAGTCCAGCAGCCGGACAGCCATGAGCCGTATCGAGAATGTGGGTAGTCAATTTTCCCGTCATGACGCCTCTAAACTAGCTGCATAGTTGGAAAGGCTGCTTCACGGTTACGATGCCGAGTCTGTTCTGATTCTCCGTGAGCTTTGAGCAGAGCCGCCATTTTCTTGCGCATCAAAATGCCGGGTTTGTCGGTAGCCATGTGCTGCTCGTGGCCCAAAGACAGCGGCACGTCGTAGTCAGTTGTCTCTAAAATCCGCTTATCTTCTAAAGTCACGGCGCGATCGAAAGCAATCACATCGTTTGCCTTCACCTCGGCTTCGGTATCATTGCGTAAGCAAAACTGCACCATCTGAGAGGTTCCATCACTGATAGGCGTCATTGTGTTAACAATCACATGAGACAGCCCGTTGGGATAGTCAATCCGCAGCTTCACAGTGAAGGGCATAAACCAGCGCATTGTCATTGTCCTTACGGTTTGATCCTGGGCCATTTTCAGGTTTTGTTTTTGCAAGTCAGGATTGACCACCTTGAGAACGCTGCGATAGTTGATGCCCCATTCAGTTTCCTTCAGCTCCATTTCATCTGGAGTGGGGTAGGCTTCGCTGCCAAAGGTAGTGGGATGTTTTTAATCGAGTTGAATTACTCTGTGCGGCGGGCATTTTGACGGGCGTACTGGCGTTGCGACAGGGACGCAATCAGTTCAGCCTTTTCAACA
>JAAHIC010000587.1 GCA_010671965.1 Leptolyngbya sp. SIO4C5 | reverse complement strand
GACAGTTCCCACTTATCACCCGGCAGCCCCATGCAGATTGGATCAATGTAGGTATTAGGCTCAGCCCCAAATTCTGTGGAGCTGGGCGAAAAGATTTTGGTTGCGGTACTGAGCTGGCAGTGAGTCTCTAGGCCAATGACAGCTTCGTACTGAGTTTTGGCAGGCGCAGTCGTCGTCATAACTTTCGTGCGATCTAAACCTATGCGCTGTTATTGTAGCGCTGACCTGTGAATGAAAACGCCTAGACCTGATAGATCCGGCTTCTTCTGTTGTAGACCGAACTGAAGCGATCGCCCAGGGGAGAAAACCGTTTGTTTGCGTTTGTCTACTTGGGTATTTAGATCCATAAAAGCAAAAGGGCAGACAAAAAATGCCTGCCCTGGAAAAGTCTGGAACGAGCCACTCTAGCGACCGGCTCGTTTAATGATTGTCTTAGAAGGAGCTACGACGATAGCTACCGCCACCGCTGCCAGATTCGCTTCGGGGTCTGGCCTTATTGACCTTCATTTCACGACCCATCCACTCGGCACCGTCTAGGGTTTCAATTGCCTTTTCCTCTTCAGCTTCAGCGGACATATCCACAAAGGCAAAGCCGCGTGGACGTCCGGTTTCGCGGTCGGTGGGTAGGCTTACCCGATTAACGTTGCCGTATTCAGCAAATACTCGCTCTAGATCTTCGCGAGTGACATCGTAGGACAGATTGCCCACATAAACAGACATAGGAACATCTCCTTAGTCAACAACATGTAGCGAGTCAAACGGAGATGTACCTGTAATCGAAATCGAAATCGACATGGAAACAAGCGTGCTCTACCGAAAACTAACTCTCTCTAGCTTAGCACTATTGCACAAAGGCGTACTTTTGAAACCGCCAGTTTTGGGCTTGCTGATATGACCTTAAAAGAAGCTGTAGCTCTAGGCAGATCGCCTAGGCCAAAATGCTAAACGGAATAATCTTTAAACAGCTCGATCTCAAGCTTCTATTTAGCATTTGCCAAGCTGCGCTCAGCGATGAGAACGATCTAAAAGTAAGTTAGAAACCTGTCCGTGCATGAAGGCAATGTTGGGGTCGCGCTGAATTGCCTGATAGTAGCGCTGCTCAAATTCATTGCCCTGCTCTGCCGGGCGCAAAAGCTGGCGGGCATCTGTCAGCAGCACATTTACCTGTCCCAAGGTCATGGGTTCTTTAGCATCTAAGGCTTCGTCAATTTGAACAATAAACTTAGATATTGCTCTTAGCCAGCTAAACCACTCATGTTCAACCACGAGCTGAAAAAATTCGCCGCTGGAGCGAATACGGCCATGCCTTTGTTCATAAACAATTTTTTCTGAATCGAGCAAGGCTTTGTGCAACTTCAGTAAAGCAGCTCGTAGCTGCCGCAGGCGATCAAAAGGAATGTTTGAGGCAGAGTCCATTACGGTTACGTTTCAAATCGGGCATTTCCTTCATCTTGTCACAGGATTTCCCTCAATTGAAATGTCACAGGGACAATACAAATCAGAGCTATAGAGAGATTATGGGGGAGTCTCTAACTTGGCCCTCAGCTCTGCCTTGATCCGGCTGAGAATTGATTTCTCATCTAAGGACTCTAAAATGCTGTTGACAACCGCCTTAGGGCCATCTGGCCCCCAAGAGGCTCCGTTGGCCAGATAAACCTTGATCACCTGGCCGATGCTATAGGTTGAGACTCCGGCTACGGCGGCCTGAGTAATGGCGACTGGCAGATAAGGCGCTAGGGAAAGTCCCCCTGTGGCTAAGGCCGAGGCGCTCAAGATAGATTTGAGTGAGCTGAGGCCGAACGTCACTAGCATTTCGCTAGCGCCTATGCCCCCTAGCCCAATTGCTACTTTTTGCAGCAGCTTCAGCGCCCCTGACTGAGTCATGGCAATGCCGTAGAGACGCGATAGGGTAAGAATCATGGCCACATCGATTACGGCCCCGCTCAGCATATCGGCTACGGTAATCGGATTGAGCGCCACGGCGATCGCCTTTGTCATTACCCCGTTCCAAATGGTGTCATCTGCCACGCGATCGCGAATCTGCAGCTTGCGACTGACTAGCTGCTCATTGACCTCTCCGGCGTAGAGCAGGCTATTTAAGGCCACCAGCGCTTTACCTTCGCGGTGTAGAATCTCCAAAATCTTGAGTTTGAGGTCGTCTACCTGAGGCTGGCCGCGCTCTAAGCGGGGCTGCAGCTTGCCCTCTGGCGTCCGGGTGGCGATCGCCACCAAAGGCGAAGCTGCCGTCATCACAATCTCATCGGGCGAAATCAGGTCGCGCAGCCTATCATCTCGCAGTTTTTTGTAGACGAGCTGGCGGTCAGCGGGCGGATACTGATCAATCTTGTTGAAGATGAGCAGAATGGGCTTACTGGCGTCTCGGAGCTGCCTTAATGCCTCAAACTCTACCCGCGTAATATCTCCGGCGACAATAAACAAAATCAAATCGGCCTGATGGGCCACCTGTTTAGCTAAAGCAGCGCGGGCTTCTCCCTTCACTTCGTCAATGCCGGGTGTGTCAATTAGCTCAATGCGAGAATTGCCTAAGCCCTGCAGGACTACTCGCAAAATCGTCTGGTTGTCCGTATGGGCGATCGCTTCCTGGTCTACTTGCCAGTCCACGCTTTCGATCTGCTGGGTGACTCCGTGAGTTGGCCCGGTGGCAAATACGGGCTGACCGACTAGGGCATTGAGCAAAGACGACTTACCCCGGCCCACCATGCCAAAAACAGCAATATGAACCACCGTATTCTCTAGCTTATAGAGCAGGCCATTGAGACTGCTAATTTGGGTCTCTAAGCCAGTGCGTTCGCGCGGCGTTAAATCTAGGCGATCGACCAAATCTCGCAGGGTCTGTTGCGCCTGCTGATAGTAAAGGTCTGTCTGCAGCTCAGAAAAGTTTTCAACAGCTTGAGTCAAATCGTCCTCTACGGCCAAGGTATCGGCTAGCGGGTCTAAATTGGCATCGGAAAAAGTTTCTGACATCGCTGTTGAGAGTTGCCTCCAGTCAAGCCAAGCAATCTACCTCTTCTATGATGACAAATGCCAGAAACCGCCGTGAATTTGCTGCAAATCCCAGCCGCTTTACCTGGAATTTGCCTCAGCACAACTGATACCTATAAAAGAAGTGAGACAATTGGGATCGCCCATCAAGGATGCAAAATTGCATGGAGTTTAAAACAGCCGCTCAAGAAGCCTGCTACCAGCGTATTACCCCCTGGATGCACGAATTGTTTGAAGGTGCCGTTGTCACCTTTGAAGATGAACCGCTGTTTATTATCAATCTAGGATCGGCTGTTGCCTCGACGCGCGTGATTGCTTGGCAGGAAGATGAAGCGCTGGTGACGACCCGTTCCTATGTGGTCACAGATATTGAAATTACGCCGGATTTGACCCACTATTTGCTGCGAGAAAATAACAGCATTTATTTTGGTCGCTTTGCCCTCGATAGCGAGAACGACATTGTCTTTGAACACAGCCTTTTAGGGTCAACCTGCGACCTCGACGAGCTGAAGCATTCTGTGACGACTGTTATTCAGCTTGCCGACAGCTTTATAACTCAATTCTTGCTGACTCGGCATCTACTGATCCGGATCAA
>JAAHIC010000586.1 GCA_010671965.1 Leptolyngbya sp. SIO4C5 | reverse complement strand
TTCGCCAGCGGTTCTTCAAAATAAAAAGCCTGGTGGGTTGCACTATCAATCACTTCTCCCTGATCGTTAACCGTAACGATATTGACCCCAATGGAAATCAGATCTGCCGCAGGGGCTTCTGGTGCTTCTGGAGCACCAAAGGCAATGGTGGCGACTTCAAACGCTACCCAGCTCACTGCAAACCCTGAGTTTTTGAGCCGTCCGGCGATGTCTGCGGTTTCGTCAATGGGTTGCCCTTCAGCGACGCGATCGGACCAGTCGATCAGGATAGGCTGGTAGCCGCGATCGGCCAAAAAGTCGCCGTAGCTCTCCACCAGCGAGGCCAGCCGAAACCGATCCGGATCTTCAGCGCCCTGTAAAGCCAGTTGCTCTAGGGTCTGGCGAATTTCTTCATAAGCTTCCCCTGGTTTCAGGCAGGCCAGAGACGTCCAGTGGGGCTTTTCGCCCAGTAGCAGTGCCCGCTCATCCGGGTTTTCGCGAATCAAACGGTGGCGCAGGTAAGCCACCATAAACCGTTCCAACTCCAGAATGCGAGTTTCCCCAAACTGATCGCCCAGATAGCGCAGCAGGTAGCGGCGGGTGGCCGCTTCCATTTCGTACAGGTCATACCCAGCAGGGACGCAGAGTCCGGACAGCAGCACATCTGCGGTCGCATACCAGGGGCAATCTGATAGAAAGGTTTCTCGCAAGCAATACACCACATCTGTTGTCAGGGTCAACGGAAAAGCGGCATGGGCAGCCAGGTTCGTAGCCTGCCGTCCATAGCGCTGCTCAAACGCGCTGACTCGCTGTTCAACCAGGTCTTTGGGAGGTCTTCGTCGGTTAGATGCCACCATGCTTTACCCCCTTAAACCGGCGATCGTAAAAACAGCCGATCATCCGTGGCGGGTTGTTTCGACAGCGCCATGAGTTGGGGTACACTCAGGTAGGTCATGCGGCCATCAAGCCAGTAGGCCACCTCTGCCGCTAGGGTGCCCTGCCAGCGGTGTGGCGGCAGGGGATTTAGCCAGATGAGGGAGCGGACACAGGGGCTCAGCCGGGTGAGAAACGCTAACAAACCCTGACGATACTCATCCAAAGGATTCGTTTGGGTGGCTCCGGCCTCGCCCCAAATCAGCACAATGGTGCGGCGAGAATGCATGCGCGACAGAATTTGGTCTAGCGGCTGGGCCTGGGTCGGCTGCCGCCAGTCATACAGATAATCATCGGGATAGGTAGTGAAAAGATAGAGCTTGGCCGGAGTAATCTGCTGGTTTTCGATGGCGTCGACCAGTGGCTGCAGGGCTGGTCTGAAGGGCAGCATGACGTTGCTATCATCCACCAGTACGATCAGCTCCGCCCGTTTGCTTTTGGCCGGGCGCATGACCACATCGCTAAAGTAGCCATCTTCGGTAATGCGGCGAATGGTAGCGTTCAAGTCGAGTTCTTGTCGAATGCCTTCCCGCAGGGGACGACGCAGCAGTTGCCAACTGTCCAACACCGCCCGCTGGGGCAGGGGGAACTGACTGGGGGTTAGAGATAAATCTTTTGTGCTGACCTCTGGTAACCCGGCCAGTCCCGTTTTGACGGCTACTGGCGTCTTAGAATCCGCTTCTGGTTCCGGTTGGCTAATGGACGTCTTACGGGGAGGTATCCTGGGCCAGCGCCGGGTCGGCTCTAAAGGCTTTGGCGGCTTTGGGGATGGGAGCGGTGTATCCTTCGGCTGCTGGGCCTGGATGTCGCGGCGTTTATAACTAACGTAGCGATCGAACACCTGCTCAAACACCTGGGCATCATAATTGCGGCTGGGCTTTACCCACAGCACTCGGCACATTTGGCGCAGGTCATCCCAGTTCTTGCCGTCCCAGTTTTCCAGCCCAAACCCTTTTCCCAAAGCTTGACGCAGCAGGTCATACTGCTCTGGCGACAGCTTCATGCCAGCCTGCTGCAGCATTTGGAAAAGGTCTAGGAAGGGGTACTGGAGAGAGGACATGGGAGGGAGGCGTTAGGAGGAGGCAAGTGAGAAGTCAGGAGGGGAAAAGTTGGGAGTCAGAAGAGGGGAGCTACTCTGTCTCCTAGCTCCTAGCTCCCAACTCCTTCTTCCTGTACAAATCCTGATCTGCCTTTGTTTTAATCAACGTCCCTAATAGCGGCAGCTCTTCGGCCAGGTTGTCGAGTTCAGCGATCGCTTCTTCCACGGTTTTACCCTCCTGAATCAATGCCGTCAGAAACTCGATCAATTCGCTGGTGCCGGGAGGGCGGCTGCCCGGTTGACCTTTCAGCAGGTCGTAGATGGCGGTAAATTTTTCTACGGCTTTACTCACTAAGTCCTGCTTAGCCTTAATCCGTTCACCGAATCGGGCTGCAATGATGCGCTTTAGGGTTTCTTCGTCCGGGAAAGGCACGTAGTAATATAAACAGCGCCGTAAAAAGGGCTCTGGTAGAGGCTTTTCGCGATTGCTAGTGATAAGGATGATGGGTTTATTATGGGCCTCTGGAGGCTTAATTTTTTCCCCCGTTTCAGGAATCTCGAGGCGCAATTCATCCAGTTCCAGAAGTAGATCGTTAGGAAAATCGCTATCAGCTTTGTCGATTTCATCAATGAGCAGCACTGGGCGAGTGGTTTGCTCCCGCAGAGCTTGCCCTAGCGCTCCAAATTCTCGATATTGTTCTTTGTTCGATAAGCGATTTTCCAGGGCTGAAGTTTCCTTCTCTCCCAGATATTTCTTCAATCGTGCAGGGTCAGAACCAATGAGCTGGGCATCCCGCAGGCGACCAACGGCATCAAAGGTGTACAGTCCATCTTGCGCCCGGCTGGTGGAGGTAATGTTCCAAATGTAGAAGTTCCACCAACCTTCTTTGTTATCGGGTTGGGGGTGTTTGTCGTTTAACTGCTTACAAGACAATTCAAACGCCAGAGCTGAGGCCACACGGGTTTTACCGCAGCCGGGTTCACCCTCCAGCAGCAGAGGTCTCTGTAGAGCGATCGCGAGGTTAAGGGCTTTTCGCAATCCGGGTTCAGGCAGGTAAGGGAAATACTCACGGCCCTGGGGATCGCGCAAACCATCAGCGGAGGGCTGATAGGGGTCGGCTCCGGTGTAGGTGTAATCAATCTTGGGCGGTTTCGTCATCCTGCCAGCCTCCAATCGGCCTCAATGTCTGCAATGCCGTTTTCGAGTTCAAAGATGTAGCAAATCTCTTCAATGGCTTGAACTGGGTCAGAACTCCATTCCAAAATTTCTTCGTCAATTAAGGCCCCAATCTGATCTTCAGCCAGGTACTGACTCAGCACCGAAAACACAACGTCACTCTCTAACCAGTCGGCTACGTGTTCGCGACTGATCTGGGTCAGCGGCTCAAGGCGAATCGGGACTACGGGATTGGCTGAATTATCAGGTGCAGGGGCTTCAGCAGCTAAATCTCGCCCTTCTGCCAAAAACAGAATGACGCGCGATCGCAGCGGCTGTTCATTCAACGCCCCAATGGCCTTGACCAGGGGCTGCCAGAGTTCGTCTAACACTTGTTTTTGTAAAGCTTGAGACCTCGACATGGCTGACCAACCATACATGGCCATAATAATAGGCTGGGTGCGGTACACCTCAACCAGCGCTGCAATAAA
>JAAHIC010000585.1 GCA_010671965.1 Leptolyngbya sp. SIO4C5 | reverse complement strand
TTTTCTAGATTTTCAGCTTTTTGACCGCGTGGCGCTGCAAAATGCCGATGACTTCTACCAGCAATTTTGCACCTGTCTCACCGATGAGCTAGATCTTGATGATCAGGTGGCCGAGTATTGGCAGCGCCCTGTCAGCAACAATCAGCGCTGCACGCGCTACGTCGGCAAGCATCTGTTGAAGGGGGTGGGCCAGCCGCTGGTGCTGGCGATGGACGAGGTAGAGCGTATTTTTGATACGCCGTTTCGCAATGACTTTTTCAGCATGTTGCGGAGCTGGCATAATAACCGAGCCACTAACCCCATTTGGAAACAGCTCGATCTAGCCCTGGTGACCTCGACTGAGCCTTATCAGCTAATTGACGATCTGAATCAGTCGCCGTTTAATGTGGGGCAGGTGCTGCGGCTGGATGACTTTACCTCGGAGCAGGTGCACGGCCTCAACCAGCTACACGGCCCGGCGCTAAATCTGCGCAAAGAGATACAGCTTATGGCTTTGGTGAACGGCCATCCTTATTTAGTGAGACGCGCTTTGTACCTGGTGGCGAGTGGCCGTCTGACGGCAGCCGAACTGTTTGCTAGCGCTACGGATGAGCGCGGCCCGTTTGGTGATCATCTGCGGTATCATCTGTTTCGCATTTACGGCAAGCAGGCGCTGGTGGAGGGCTTTTTGCAGGTGCTGCGGCGACAGACTTGCCCGGATGAACGTATTTTCTTTCGGCTGCACGGGGCGGGGCTGGTCTGCCGGGAGGGCCATACGGTCAGACCCCGCTGTCAGCTCTATGCGAACTACTTTGGGGAGCACCTCAATGGCTGATCCGACTTTTTTCACTACAGGCGGGACGGTTCAGGCGGGCGGCGGCGTCTACTTGTCGCGGCGGGCGGATGAGGAACTGCTACAGCTCTGCCAGGAGGGGCAGTTCGGCTATGTGCTGACGCCCCGGCAGATGGGTAAGTCGAGCCTGATGGTGCAAACGGCGGAACGGCTGCAGCAGCAGGGTATTCAAACCGTCATTATTGACTTGACCAAAATCGGCACTGAGGTCACGGCTGAGTCTTGGTATCTGGGGCTGTTGACGGAAATCGAAGACCAGCTAATGCTGGATACCGATGTCTATGGCTGGTGGCAGCAGCACGAGCATTTGGGGGTGACGCAGCGACTGACCCGGTTTGTGCAGGGGGTATTGCTGGCGGAGGTGACGCAGCAGATCGTCATTTTTGTCGATGAGATTGATACGACCCTAAGCCTTAGCTTTACCGACGACTTTTTTGTCGCCATTCGCTATTTCTACACGGCGCGGGCGCAGAACCCAGAGCTAAAGCGACTTTCTTTTGTGCTGATTGGGGTGGCGACGCCGGGGGATTTAATCCGCGATCCGCAGCGGACGCCGTTCAATGTGGGGCAGCGGGTGGATCTGACGGACTTTAGCCTGGAGGAGGCGCTGCCCTTTGCCGCTGGGCTGGCGGTGGCCAATGAAAAGCAGGTATTGGGCTGGGTGCTGGACTGGACCCACGGCCATCCCTATCTGACGCAGCGGCTTTGCCAAACCTTTGTGGAGCAGCAGCGGCCTGACGGAGCGGTGGCCCAATCTGATATTGATAGCCTGGTGGAAAGCACGTTTTTGAGTGCGACCAGTCAGCGGCAGGACAACAATTTGCAGTTCGTGCGGGATATGCTGACGCAGCGTGCCCCAGACACTTACGAGGTGCTGAGCGTTTACCGGCAGGTGTGGCGGGGCCGTCAGCCGGTCCTGGATGAGGAGCAGTCGATCATTAAATCGCACCTAAAGCTGTCGGGGGCGGTGCGGCGAGAGGAAGCGACCGGAACCTTGCAGGTGCGCAACCCGATTTACCGGGCGGTGTTTGATGAGGGGTGGGTGAAGGAACACCTGCCGGTGAACTGGATGAAGCGGCTGCAGCGGGCGAGGGCGGCGCTGGCGGTAATGGCGACGGTGCTGTTTGTGGCGGTGCCGTTTGGGGTGGTGGCGGAGGTGCGGCGGCGAGAGGCGAATGAGCTACGGCTGACGGCGCAGGAGAACGAGCAGCGGGCGGAGCAACAGGCTGAAATCGCGCTGAACAATGAGCGGGAGGCGGAAAAGCAGGCGGCTATTGCCGAGCGAAATGCCGAAGATGCTCAGGAGAATGCGGCCTTGGCGGAAAAGAATGCTCAAGAAGCGCAGCGGCAAACAGATTTAGCTCAGGCCAATGCGGTGGAGGCGCAGCGACAGACCCAAGCAGCTCGAGCCAACGCAGCGGAGGCCCAGCGGCAAGCTCAGATTGCCCAGCGACAGACGGCGCTGGCTGAGGAGCGACTGACGGAAGCGGAAGCGGCTAAACAAAATGCAGTCGAGCAGCGCCAGATTGCCGAAGCCGCTAGACAAAACGAAGCTGACCAACGTCGGGTTGCTGAGCGGCAAAGAGGCATTGCCGAAAATCAAACGCGCCTTGCCAACGAGCAGCGGCAGGCGGCTGAGGCCCAAACGCGCATTGCGGAGCAGCAAACTCGGCTGGCGCAGGAGCAAACGATTCTAGCCCAAGCCAATGCTTCAAAAGGCTTTTTGCTCGGCAATCAACTGCTAGATGCCTTGATAGCGGCTGTTAAGGCCGGAA
This sequence comes from Leptolyngbya sp. SIO4C5, assembly GCA_010671965.1. Taxonomy (GTDB): domain Bacteria; phylum Cyanobacteriota; class Cyanobacteriia; order Phormidesmidales; family Phormidesmidaceae; genus Sphaerothrix; species Sphaerothrix gracilis. Next base: position 995 of record JAAHIC010000585.1, on the reverse strand, counting down.
AACAGGTCGAGCGTGAAAATTTGCAGGACTCTGCTATTGCAGTTCCAGCAGTCGTCGCCCTGCAGCAAGGCGTTTATGCCGATAAAGCCTTTAACTTAAATGCTCCCTATGGTTACCGAGAAAAGAATCAGCTCTCAGGCCATCAAGGGTCCGTCAATAATCTCGGTTTCAGCCCCGATGGTAAAACCTTGGCCGTGGCTAGTGGAGACGGCACGGTGAAGCTGTGGGACCGAGATGGCACTCTACTCAACACCCTCGAAGGGCATAATGTTGGTGTTTTGAGCGTCAGTTTCGGCCCCGATGGCAACACCTTGGCCTCGGGTAGTGAGGACGGCATGGTGAAGCTATGGGATAAAGATGGCACCTTACTTAATACCCTCGAAGGGCATCGCGGTAGGGTCTTGAGCGTCAGTTTCAGCCTCGATGGCAACACCTTGGCCTCGGGTAGTGAGGACGGCATGGTGAAGCTGTGGGACAAAGACGGTACCTTACTCAATACCCTCGAAGGACATCGTGATAGTGTCTGGAGCGTCAGTTTCAGCCCTGATGGCAATACCTTGGCCTCGGGTAGTTCTGACGGCACGGTGAAGCTGTGGGACAAAGATGGCACCTTACTGACCACCCTCGAAGGACATCGTGGTTGGGTCTTGAGCGTCAGTTTCAGTCCCGATGGCAACACCTTGGCCTCGGGTAGTGAGGACGGCATGGTGAAGCTGTGGGACAAAGATGGTACCTTACTCAATACCCTCGAAGGACATCGTGATAGTGTCTTGAGCGTCAGTTTTAGCCCTGATGGCAGCATCTTAGCCTCAGGTAGTGAGGACAGCACGGTAAAGCTGTGGGATAAAGCGGGCACCTTACTTAATACCCTAGAAGGACATCCCGATACGGTCTATAGCGTCAGTTTCAGTCCCGATGGCAACACCTTGGCCTCGGGTAGTGAGGACGGCATGGTGAAGCTGTGGGACAAAGATGGTACCTTACTCAATACCCTC
>JAAHIC010000584.1 GCA_010671965.1 Leptolyngbya sp. SIO4C5 | reverse complement strand
TCTGGGCTACGGTATCTAAGGGATAGCTAGAAGGACGCATAAACCGGCTGCGTTACCTTTTGCTTGGCCTTGACTGGCGGCTGGGGCAGTGCAACTTGAGCTTGCTCTGTTTCAGCGGCTTCAAGCAGTTGCTGATCGGCTTTAACAGCTTCTGCTTCAGCAATTGTCTGCCGCTCAATTAACCGCTGTTCTGTCCAATAAAAAGCATGAACAATGGCGGCTATTCCCATATAGCCGAGGCCCCCATAAAACGTCATAGAAATTAGCGCATCAATGGTTGGCATGGCTTTTTACCTTAAGCTTTAATGATTAATTCTAGTGTATTTGCCGTGGGGATCAAGTGACTGATGCAAACGTATCAATCCCCTGGCAGAGGCGATCGATGACAGGTCTATCTGTATAGGGATTGAGCAAAACAACTTTTAGCCAGCGCTGTCCCTGATAGCTTGGCAGGGAAATAAAGACATCATATTTCCGCAAAAGATACTGCTGCAAATTGGCATTCCATTGATCCCAATCGGCAGGTGAAATCCAGTCTGGCGTACCTCTAAAACAGAGAATATTCATTTCTGGCTGGCTGGCTAGCTGCAGGTAGGAACGCTGGTGCAATTGTTCTAATAAATAGGCTGTCACCTGATAGTTTTGTCGAATAATGTGGGCGTAACCCTGGGCGCCAATGTGCTGCAGCGATAGCCAGAGCTTCAAAATATCGGCGTGGCGCGTTCCCTGGACTGAAAGCTCGCCTAGATTAGGCCACTGGGCATCTTCTGTCATGTAAGGAGCGGCGACTTTAAAGGCTGACTGCAACACCTCAAACTGACGAAACAAGACCATAACGCAGGTTTTCGTGACGTAGAGCCACTTTTGCGGATTAAAAGTCACTGAGTCTGCCTGGTCAATACCCTTGAGACGATGGCGATGCTCTGGCGAAAAAATCAGCGCCCCGCCATAGGCGGCATCTACATGGAGCCAAAGCTGATACTGCTGAGCGATCGCCGCAATTTGAGGCAGCGGGTCAATGTTGCCAGTGATGGTGGTTCCTGCCGTTGCCACAACTGCGAAAGGCTGTTGTCCCTGGGCGATTGCTTGCTCAATAGCGGCCTGTAGGCTATCTAGCTGCATCTGCGCATTTTGATTGACAGCCACCGGAATGACGGCGTCAGTGCCCAAACCCAGAAGCATAGCGGCTTTTTGCACAGACGTGTGCGCTAACTGAGAAGCCAGAATCACAGGAAGCTGCGATCGCTGGCCTAGCCCCTGTTTTAGCGTTTGCAACTTGACATTTCGGGCCACGGCTAAAGCTTGTAAGTTAGCGAGGCTGCCACCGCTTAAAAGCAGTCCTCCCGCCGCGTCCCCTAGCCCAAACAGTTGAGCCATGTGCTTGAGCAGTTGCGGCTCCAAGCGAGATAAAAGCGGCGACATCTCGACGCTGAGCATGTTGTTGTTCATGCCTGCCGCCAGTAAATCCCCCATTACAGAGGCAACTGCTGCCATCGGATCCATGTGACCCATGTAGCCCGGATGGGCTGGATTCATTGAATTGGCCAAGACTGTCCGCACCGCAGCTAAAAGCTTGTCGTCTGTCAGACCTACTTCTGGAACGGTGGCAGGCAGCAGGGTGCTAACCTCTGGCAGTGGCGACTGCTGCTCAGCGCTGGCTAGAAAGTCTACTAGGGTTGATAAAGTCTGAGTCAGCAGGGCTTCTGCCGACTCATGGTTAATTCCAGTGGGAGCAATGAAAGCAGATTTTGGCAGCGGTGAATCAGGCATCGGGCTAGATCAGCATGAGCTGGCCTATGTATGGTATCGCTCTTAGCTGGTCTATTTAAGTGCTCAGAGCCGCTTTAGGGTTTCTGAAGGGGACTCGCCAAACATCGCCTTGTAGTCCACTGAAAAATGACCCATATGATGAAACCCCCACTGGCGGGCAATATCAACCACTTTTTCTGTGCGCGGATCAGCTAGCTTCAGATAGCGGCGTACTTGGTTAAGCCGCCTCGCCTTCAGGTAAGCCATCGGACTCATATCAAATAGATCTTGGAAGGCGTAGTGTAGCGATCGCTCACTGATTTCCATTGCCTCACAGATTTGCCCCAAGGTCAGCGCTTGCTGCATATGGTCTAGCATGTATTCCTCTACCCGCCTGGCGAGGGATGTCCGCCTCAGAGGACGTAGGCTACTTGAAGGGGCGTCTTGGGATAGCTGGATTGAATTGAGCAGTAGGCGAACGATAGTCTGCGTGGTGACGAGGCTAACCTGAGCGTCGTAAACGCAGAGGGGATTGTCCTGCACCTGCTGAAAAACATTCTGCAGGTAGCTGCGAAGCTGGTCTAGCTGCTGCGGAATACCGGCTACCAGGCTTTTTTGATCTAGCTCTTTGACAATATCTTTGCGATTGAGCTGGTAGGCAATTTCTGACAAGGTTTGGCGATGAATTGTAATCACGAATAGCTCGTAATTATCAGGCGTGGTGAAATCAACCTCGCGGTTTGTATTGAGCAAAATCTGATTATGATCGCACTCGTAGCCATGCCAAATGGCTCTACCCGGTACCTGCAGCGGAATGCCAAATGCCAGAGTACCCTGGGGAGAGCTGCCTAAGCTTCTGACAGAGCGATTTATCTGACTGCGAAAAATTTGAATACTGCCAATCTGAATTTGCTGCAGACAGCCACAAACCGCACCGGGCTGTAGCTGCTCATAGTGGATATCCCACAGACGCAGAGATTCTGAAAGCTGGTCAATGTCATAGCTCCAGAGCGACATGACCGAAGGATTAAATCGAGATTGTGTACTTTGAGCCATTGAAGACCCTCAACTAAGGAAAACATCTACAGGGGAAACTGGTCTGAGTGAGGTAACTCTGTTATTCTCTTGTACTCTCTTGAGAGCTTATTGACAGGATGCCATTAAACTAGAACACTGGCTCTACAACTCTAGTTAGAATCTGAAAGCCGTAAAACGGGAATTTCAACTGGATCAATAGCTGGTGTCTTCCTCGGTCAACTCGAGGACAGAGGACGCTGCTATTGCCATGAGTGGCAGCTAATTCAGCGATACTCGCGGCTTATCGGCTTATCGTAGAACACTGCGGCAGTCCTGCGTTCTAAAAAGGAAAAATTTGCAATAGTGTAAGGCTGGCTTTGGATAGATCCAACGAGCCTATAGATTTACCAAATGTCCAGGCTGTTTGGGTTTGCAGTTTCTAGATAAGCTCATAGAATAAGGAAATCCGAGCGACCATTTAATTGGCAGCGCTGAGAGAACCATGATTTTTCTGTTATAAGATGTGGATTGCTTGCTAATTGTTCCCTAAATGCCGAAAATTCCTAAGGAGTGACTAAGATCTCTAAACCCTCTGAAATAGCTTGGGATTTAACCGATAATCCACACGCTAGCTCAGCAGATAGGATCCTGCTGTATTTAGCCATCAATACGATGAAGCTGGGAGGGCATCGCTACGGCACGTTTCTAGATGCAGCGGCAACTGCAGCAAAATTTGCTATCTACAGCACGTATCTAGAGCAGGGGCGTAACTTGCGCAAATTCTACCTCTTTCACGATCGCCCTGACTCGCTTGGGTTCAACGTGATATAAAAAGCCCGTTTTGCGCAAGT
>JAAHIC010000583.1 GCA_010671965.1 Leptolyngbya sp. SIO4C5 | reverse complement strand
CATCCGTAAGAACGGTAAGAGAAAAGGTAAGCAAAATCACATCTGCGTCGCCTGCGGTCGTCAGTTCATCGACACCTACGAACCTCACCGAGGCTACTCAGATGACGTCAGAGGCGAATGTCTCAAGCTCTATGTCAATGGTTCTGGCTTCAGGGCCATCGAGCGAGTCAAAGGAGTTCATCATACGACCGTGATTACCTGGGTCAAGCAAGTAGGCCAACGCCTTCCAGAGGCTTACGACCCTCAAACAACCCCAGAGGTCGGCGAACTCGACGAATTGGAAACCTTTGTAGGCTCAAAAAAACAAAATTTGGCTGTGGACGGCTGTTGACCACTTCAATTCAAACAAGGGATTTTGGGTCGGGTCTTGGGCGACCATAGTGCTGAAACCTTTGCGCCGCTCTGGCAGATTGTGGCCGCCTGGAACTGCTATTTCTACGTCACTGATGGCTGGTCAGTCTATCCGGCCTTCATTCCTGATGGCGATCAGATTGTCTGCAAGACCTATATGACTCGAGTTGAGGGGGAAAACACCCGCTTACGGCACTATCTGGCTCGACTGCACCGCAAAACGCTTTGTTATTCCAAGTCCGTAGACATGCTGGCTCACTCTGTCCGATTGTTACTTCACTACCTCAAGTTTGACGATATCCCGGCTCCTCCCAGATTCATCTCTTGATTCAGCAACGCCTAATTTTGCTATCAGATAAATAAAGAGCGAAACGATCGGCACGCTGGGGTTGCTGAATCAAGATATGAACCCGACGTTTCAGGTGCAAAATCAGCAACTGGGATGCTTTGCCCGTCCTAACAGGCGCAGGTTTAGCCGCCACTGCGCTTGGCTTTGTAGCCTTTGGCGGTCAAAATTTCCACTAACTTTTGAGCATGATCGCCTTGAATTTCGACGGTGCTGTCTTTGACGGTGCCGCCGCTGCCGCATTGGGCTTTGAGGTCTTTGGCTAAGGTGGTGAGGGTTTCGGGCTTGAGCTGAAAGCCGCTGATGACGGTGACAGTTTTGCCTTTGCGTCCCTTGCGGCTGGCTTCTACCTTGATCGTTTGCTGGTTAGGCGGTAGCTCTTGTACCCCCCGCGCAAAGGCGGCGGAGCTAGAAGCGCCGAATTCGGAATAGACGACGCGATCGCTTTTGGAGCTTTTCTTTTGACGAGCCATAGATTCTAGTAGCTGTACAGGGGAAAGCTAGCAGTTCAACTTTTTCAAGCTTAGTTAATTATGACGACACGCTGGCTTCGGCTGCGCTCAGCCAGCGGTCAGATGCGCTCAGCCAGCGGCGGCACAGAATATTTACACTTTGACGGATTCTATGAACGGACGATGAAGAATGTTCTAAGCGTATTTATTTTTCGCATCCTACAATACTTCTCTAGCGCTTAGTCTGGTGGCTATGATGAATAGCTGTGACGCATCTGCCCCTTATGCAATTCCTGCTTAGCTTTAAGATGCCTGATTTGTGTTCCCTCATCGCTGCTAACCCTCTCAATTCAATTCCGCTGCATCTGCCGGGTTTCAGAACTGACATCCGTTCGGGTACCTAAATCTTCTATCCTCAAAAGCTTGGCAAAAAATTATGTTTCTCACCCCCCGGAGAATTACCCACTGGGTCGGGCTTTGGGCGTCTACAGCGCTGGTGCCCACAGCCGCCCTAGCCCAGTCTATTACGCCTGCTACTGACGGTACAGGAACGCAAATTAATCAAAACGGCGATCGCTACACCATTACCGGCGGCAGTGCAGCAGGCAATAATCTATTTCACAGCTTTCAGGAATTCAATCTGAATGGGGCTGAAGCAGCCAATTTTCTGGCTGCGCCGACGGTTGAGAACATTTTGGGCCGGATTCGCGGCGGCAATCCGACGGCCATTGATGGGCTGCTTCAGGTCACGGGCACTCAGGCCAATCTGTATTTGATGAATCCGGCTGGGGTTTTGTTTGGCCCCAATGCCCGGCTGGACTTGCCCGCTGCTTTTGGTGTCACCACGGCTGACGGTATTGGCTTTAGCAATGGCTGGTTTAGCGCCTTTAGCTCTAGTGACTACGCGGCCCTAGTGGGCGATCCCACCCAGTTTGCTTTTACCCAAACGACCCCCGGCCCTATCGTCAATGCTGGACAGCTCAGGGTTGAGCCGGGAGAAAGCATCATGCTGCTGGGCGGCAGCGTCATCAACACCGGAACGCTTTCAGCCCCCGGCGGTGAAGTGACGATCGCGGCGATTCCGGGTGAAAGCCTTGTTCGCATTAGTCATGACGGGCTGCTGCTGAATCTAGAAGTAGAAGCGATCGCCAGCAATGCCGCGATCGCCCCTAACCCCATTACCCCCAGCACCCTGCCAGAACTGCTCACGGGGAGCATCCCTAGCAGCGCGACCGGAATTACCCTCAACCCCGACGGCACCGTCACCCTCAGCGGCTCTGAAATTGCTGCTCCGGTGGCACCGGGTACAACCCTGGTAGCCGGTACGGTTGATGTGGCCGATCCGTTTGTGGGCAGCGGCGGGGCGATCAACCTGCTGGGGCAAACGGTGGGCGTGCTGGCGGCTCAGGTGGAAGCCAGCGGCGCTGCGGGTGGGGGAGATATTCGCATCGGCGGCGGCTATCAGGGGCGAGAGGCTGTGCCCAATGCCGAGATGACGGTGATTAGTGAGGGCACTACCGTCCGCGCTGATGCCCTCAGCAATGGCAATGGTGGTCGCGTTATTGTCTGGTCAGACTTGGCAACGCGGATCTATGGCGATCTATCTGCCATTGGGGGGGCACTGGGCGGCAATGGCGGCCTAATTGAAACTAGCAGTTTAGGCCAGCTAGATATTCAAACCGCGCCTGATGTCAGTGCGGCTCAGGACAGCGGGGGGACATGGCTGATTGACCCGCCGACTCTGTTTATTGGCGCTTCGTCTTCCAGCAACCTTGAGGGTACTAATACAGCTTTCAACCCCGCTAATTCAAATATTGATTCAGTTCTAAACATTGATACGTTATTAGCGGCGCTGGCGCCTGACAACATTACCGTAATTGTCTCAACTGTTAGTAATCCAGGCGGTGTTTTAAGAGTAGGGGGCGATATTGTCCTCAATCAGCCTCTTATTTACAATGCCGGTAACGCCAGTGCCCTAGTGTTACAAGCGGCTGAGAATATCAATATCAATGCTGCAATCACAACGGCAGCGGGCAGTCCCCTGTCGCTGACATTTCAAGCCGACACCGACTTTACCGGCAATGGTCAGGTCCAGATTAACAACAACATCTTGACCAGCGGTGGTTCCATAACCGCAACAGGGAATACAACAGCATTAGGAGCTGAGCCTGCGATCGCCATTGCCTCCGGCGTCAATATCAATACGGGCGTTGGCGACATTAATTTAACAGCGTTGGGGAGCGGCGGCGGTATTCAAGCCAATTCACCGCTCGTCTCCACTGGGGGCAATGTCAATCTGAACGCAGCGAATACCAGCATCGCGGTTCAAGACATCAACAGCGGCAGCGGCAATATTTCAGCCACGACTCAGGGAGATTTGACGGTCGGTAATATTCTCTCAGGCGGCAGGGTTGAATTAACTTCTAATAACGCCAATATTCAAGCAAATACGGTCAATGCCACGGCTGGATCT
>JAAHIC010000582.1 GCA_010671965.1 Leptolyngbya sp. SIO4C5 | reverse complement strand
TGTTATAGCGTCGATAGCGATCGCCATTTTCTATGCCCCGACAAACCTCACTGCTGCCCGACGAAGACAACTACTTTGCTTTGCTCAATGAGCTAAAGAGCCGTATCCGTTCAGCTCAAATCAAAGCAGCGATCGCCGTTAACCAAGAACTGGTGCTGCTCTATTGGCATATCGGCCAAGAAATTCTGCTCAAGCAGAGCGAGCAGGGATGGGGTAGCAAGGTAATTCCGCGCCTTGCCAAAGACCTGAAGCGAGAGTTTCCGGACATGAAGGGTTTCTCACGGACAAACCTCCTCTATATGCGAGCGTTCGCTGAAGCTTGGCCTGATGAACAAATTGTCCACCAGCTTGGTGGACAATTTCCTTGGCGGCACAATTGTGTCATTCTCGATAAAGTTAAGGCATCCCATGTACGGCAGTGGTACATATAGCAAACTATTGCCAACGGTTGGAGTCGCAACATCTTGACCCTGCAAATTGAAAGCAATCTCTATCAGCGGCAAGGCGGCGCTGTGACGAACTTTGAGCAGACACTACCCAAACCTCAGTCTGACCTCGCGCAACAGCTGATTAAAGATGAATATCACCTCGACTTTCTCACAGTCACCAGCTCTGTTCAAGAGCGCGAGCTAGAAGCTGCCTTGGTTGCTCACATCCGAGATTTTCTTCTAGAACTGGGCGTTGGCTTTGCTTTCGTCGGCAGCCAATATCGGCTAGAAGTCTCAGGCAATGAGTACTTCATCGACATGCTTTTCTACCACCTCAAGCTGCGCTGCTATATCGTTATTGACTTGAAGGTCACCGAGTTTCGCCCTGAATACACCGGCAAAATGAACTTCTATGTCTCGGCAGTGGATGACTTGCTGCGCCATACTGACGACGCGCCTACAATCGGCATTGTCTTGTGCAAATCGAGAAACAAAACAATTGCCGAATACGCCCTGCGCAACCTCCATACTCCCATTGCAGTCTCTAGCCATCGCCTTCCGGAAGCACTCAAAGAACAACTACCGACCATTGAGCAGCTTGAAATGGAGTTGGAAACAGCTATTCAAGCAATCGAAGCTCAAACCCCTGAACCTGATGAGACTGCCAACGAGTAACCTCAACAACTGCGATCGCGGCTTAACCTAACAGTTCGCTCTAGACCTGTTCAGGCAGATCTCGGCAAACTAAGATGATGAGCAACATGTTGTCGAATAGCACTGGCAGCCGCGATCGCAATCGCTTCCCAATCTTCAGGCAACAAAGCCGCACCAACCGCTTGCTGCAGGGAATGTTGAGCGGCGTCTGATAGAACCACTTTGCCTAATGGTTCAGCCAGGTCTTCTGCCAACACTGCCTTGAGCTGAGCCTGAAGCTCTGGGTCTGGGTATTGCAAACGGAGAAGCAGGCGTTCTTTGCCCGCTGCAAAGGCCGCTTCCAAACCGGCTCCTAGATTGCCACTGCTGAGTATCTGACACAACGCTTGCAAAACTAGTTGCCGTAGCCGCTGAAACTGATGAAAGCCTTCAGGATCGCTTATCATCTGCCCAAGCAGCACTCCCCATTCACGACCTGCACCAATCTCGCAATCTGCTTCATCTTCAGCCCTAGCGGCTGCCAATGCCCACTGCGGATCACGCAACTGAGCCATCACGTCAAGAGCCATTGGCTGGTCATCAAAACTTTGAAAAGACATCTGTTTCGCTAGCACCAGCGATCGCCACTCACAGGGTTGCTCTTAGCTCTGCTCATCGCTAATTCGAGTCTGCATCTGAGTAAACAATCAAATCACTCGGCACACAGTCTAGAGCAAAGCAAAGCTTATCGAGCGATTCACCATCTATTCGCGGCATATCGTCACGTCGCTTCATATTACTCACACTAGTTTCATGAATACCTATCCTCTCAGCTAGCACACGGTTCGTAATCTTCCGGTCCGCCATTATCTGACGTAGCCGCCATTGAATCATTAGACAAACACCAGCCCTTGACCTAGTTTCAACTTAAACATTAATGCCTACCGCGCTAAGTATAACGCCAGATGATATATATATGTAGAAAGACGCTATCTTAATACAAAGGCACTATATCTCTTGTCAGTATGACCCACAGACCTTCACAAAATCCGCGCCAAGTGCCGCCTCTAGAAGCCCTTTGGCGCGGCTTGACACCAGAGGACGTCACACTATTGCAAGACGCTCTGGACTACTTTGACGGCAGCTACAACAGCTTGATGGAACGGTTACAGCAGCTAGGGGCAACTCAGCGGGTCTATAGTGCCGTCAATGGCACAGCTAAGGCAATTATGGGTAAGTCTCGCTCTGATGTCGATCTCTGGAATGCTGATGAGATGGAAATCTGGGGCGATGGCTATCAAGGTACTATAGAGGAGATAGAGCTATACACAGCCATCAACGAGCAACTGGCTGTTTTAGCTACTCGCAGAGGATTCAGTGATGTCTAATTTGTTTGAGCGGCTCTATAGCTCTATTGACTATGAAAAAGGCATCACACCCTGGGATATTGTGGCAGCTTCTGTAGAAGGGAACTGCTTGCCCTGGTATGACCCTCGCTTCATCAAGGGCTACTATGAGCTGCTGTTTTTCTGTTTCTTGGACACAGCTGGATGGCTGAAAGGCCAACACTATGCCAAAAGGGTCATAGAGGATATGCCTACAGGTATTGACGATGACCTCAAGACAATCGCTACGGCACTTTGCGCCGGGCAACTTCCACAAGTAAACTCTTGGAATGCAGGCAATCCCTTCACCTGCAGCTGGCCTGCCCCCATCACTCACTACTGCTACCCTTGGGATGGAAAAATGTGGCTTTGGGCGATCTCGCACAAAGCGCACAGGCAGCTAGCGCGCCGTCTTAAAGTCAAAGCTAGCGGCTATCAAAGCCCCAGACGAGCTATCTATCACGCTTAGCTAACTGATTCGCCATAGCTCAATACTCTGCAAAAACGTAAAAGAGAGTGAAGTCAATGGAAAACACCGATCCTCTAGACGTGCTAGAGCGCCATCCTGATAAGGTCAGCGGAGCTTGGGTCTTCAAAGGAACCCGCGTTCCAGTATCCACCCTTTTCGAGAACCTTAAAGATGGCGCTTCCATTGATCAGTTCTTGGAATGGTTTCCGGGGGTGACACGCTCTCAAGTAGAAGCATTTTTGAACAAAACTTGAGAAGCATTGCTAGCGGCGATCGCCTACCACTCCTGCATACTTCTCATTCCTCAGCCTGTCTGAGGTGAATATGCTTATAGCCCAGCTTCAGGTCAAACTCATCACCTGGCTTCAGTTTCAGTTCCTGCGTGTAGGCAGAACCAATCACAATCTGACCGTTCTGGTGCACTGTCAAACGGTAGGTGGCTTCCCGGCCTCGGCCATCTGACTTCGACCCTAGATTGATCCCTTTGGCTGCCAGCAGTGCTTCATAGAATGACTCAAAATTCACTCGCACGCGATCGCTTTTGGTCTGGCTGGTGTAGCCACAAGCCTGAGCAATTTCGCGTCTGGAAAGATGGGAAAGTTCTTGCGCTTTCTGTAGCAGCGCTTTGCCGGTCAACGGTTTAGATTGCCTCGTCATTCTCGCTCCAATTTCGAGTGATACTCAAATACATCGACTGTTCTAGCTTTACCTTGTCCTTT
>JAAHIC010000581.1 GCA_010671965.1 Leptolyngbya sp. SIO4C5 | reverse complement strand
TCACTCCGGCAGAGGTGGCCGGAGTGCCGTAGCGATTTAGGGGGATAAATTTAAGAATTTCTTCCGTGTTGGACAAATCGGCAGTCATGTCCGTGGCGATAAATCCAGGCGCAACCGCGTTAACCGTCACCCCTCGACTGGCAAGTTCCTTGGCAATTGTTTTGGTGAAGCCAATCACGCCCGCTTTAGCCGCACTGTAGTTGGACTGTCCCGGATTGCCCATCAGGCCGGACACCGAAGCCACGTTGACAATGCGGCCTGAGCGCTGTTTCAGCATGATTTTGCTCACGGCCCGCGTGCAGAGAAAAACGCCTGTTAGATTCAAGTCAATGACGGCCTGCCAGTCCTCTGGCTTCATCCGCAGCAGCAGCGTATCGCGGGTAATTCCGGCATTGTTGACTAGAACATCTACCCGGCCCCACTTCTCCATCGTGGCGCTAATCAGAGCATCGACCTGATCGACCTGAGACACGTCGGCCTGCAAAGCAATAGCGCTGCCGCCCTTTTCATTAATTTGAGCGACCACCTCATCAGCAGCGCTGCTAGAGCGGGCATAGTTAACCACTACCTGTGCCCCCTCTGCAGCCAGTGCGATCGCGATCGCCCGGCCAATTCCGCGCGAGGCTCCGGTTACAATCGCGACCTTGTCCTGTAGAGCTTGAGATAGCGCTGTCATTCAATCTAAACCTCCTGAAATGCTCTCATATCTTAAGTCATTCCAGCGAGAGACGGAATCTTGGAAATAGCGAGGATAAGATCGTCAAAATGGTTATTCCTCAAATCTCTCATGGCAGTTAAACAGCAGTTCAAAAGCTTTGCAGACCTGATCCAAAATTCGGAAATCCCGGTTCTGGTTGACTTTTACGCTAACTGGTGCGGCCCCTGCCAGATGATGGCAGGCATTCTGGAGCAGGTCAACGCTCAAGTCAAAGGCCAAATTAAAATTGTTAAAATTGATACAGAACGTTATTCTCAGCTTGCCTCTGAGTACAGTATTCATGCCTTGCCAACGCTCGTCCTTTTCAAACAAGGAAAGCCAATTGACCGGATAGAGGGCGTATTGGCGGTAGAACAACTGGTTCAGCGCTTAAAAGCAAGTCTCTAGTAAAGAATCAGCTCTACGAGCTGAGGCGACATGATTGCTGCTATGTGGGCATTTGCCGCTATTATCAGTGGGCAAGCAGTTACCGCTGCTGTACCATCACTTGCATCTGCCGATCATTATTCTCAGTCCGATCCACCAGCCGCTAGTCATACTGGGATGTCTCAGCCAGAGCGGGAACAAAATACCGAAAGCCTGCTGACACGCTTACTGCAGCAGCGCAATCAGCACCCTGAAGCGGCAGCAGCAATTGATCAGCATATTCAAGCTGTCTTTGGTCAAACCCTAGCGGTGATGGTGCTAGATGCTGTTGGCTTTTCCCGGCGATCGCAGCAGTCTGGCATCATTGCGGCGCTGGCAGAGATTCAGCAACTGCAGGCGATCGCTCTGCCAGTGATAGAAACTGCTGGCGGCAGCGTTTTTAAGTTAGAGGCCGACAACATTTATGCCAGCTTTCCGGATGCTGAAACTGCTGTGGGCGCGGCTCAAACGCTGATCGCCACTCTAAGCGAGGCGGATTTGCACGTCAGCATTGGAATCGGCTACGGCAATATGCTGGTGGTGGCTGAGACCGATATCTTTGGCGAAGAACTGAATCTAGCGTCTAAATTAGGAGAAGACCTGGCCGGACGCGACGAAATTCTACTGACGGAGGCCGCCTTTTGCAGCTTACCCCCCCATTCTCTCAGAACCGATATCCTGATGATGGAAACTTCGGGGCTGAGGCTGAGAACTTATCGCCTGCTGCCACCGCTGCCTTAGAGAGCACTCCCTGTGCGATCGCTTTGGGGAGTAATCTGGGCGACTCTTTAGCAATTCTGCAGGGGGCCCTAGAGGCGATCGCCGCGACTGCAGGGATTACCCTATTAGCCTGCTCTAAAGCCTATCGCACTGCTCCGGTAGGCCCGCCTCAGCCTGACTACTGGAATGCCTGCGCGATCGCAGAAACTCGGCTAACTCCGGCAGCCCTGTTAGCAATTTTATTAGAAATCGAAAGTCGCTTTGGGCGAAAGCGGCGAGAACGGTGGGGGCCACGCCTGCTAGATCTAGACCTACTGCTGTACGGTCAGGAAATCATAGAAATACCCCATCTGCAAATTCCTCATCCGCGAATGCACCAGCGAGCTTTCGTGCTGGCCCCTTTGGCAGAAATTGCGCCTGATTGGAGAGAGCCTGTCTTGGGTCAGACCATTGCTGAGCTACTCCAACAGGTTGACTGCGCGGGCATACAGCCAACCGCAAACCAATTCAAAATTGACAATTCGCCTGACACAGCGGCATTCTGAGGATACTGACAAATACTGTTCAGAATTCTATGCCCGGCCAAGAACCCCCTCAGCTTCTCAAACAGCGGCTTTTCTACGAAGGCCGCAAGTTCAACTTTGAGGTCAACCAGCTCCGCCTACCCAATAAAGCCATCGGCGACTGGGAATGCATTCGCCATCCAGGAGGGGCCTTAGCCGTCCCCATCACTGCTGATGGAGAACTGGTACTGGTGAGGCAATACCGCTTTGCGGTTCAGGGGCGACTGCTAGAATTTCCGGCTGGGACGGTAGAAGTCAGCGAGCAGCCCGCTGAAACGATTCAGCGAGAGTTAGAAGAAGAAACCGGATATCGGGCCCATAGCTGGTCTCCGTTGGGTAAGTTTGCCCTCGCCCCCGGCTATTCCGACGAGTTTATCTATGCTTTTTTAGCCGCTGACTTGGAAAAGCTAGAGGATACTCCTGCCCTAGATGCTGATGAAGACTTGGAAGTCGTCTTAATGACACCAGCAGAACTAGAAAAAGCCATTTTGGCCGGAGAAGGGGTTGATGCCAAATCAATTGCCAGCTTTATGCTGGCTAAGCCCCACCTATCACCCAGCTAGAGCATCTGCCAAGCTTCCAGCATGACTAACAAAGCTGCTCCTAGCAGCGGAATCAAAACTAGCGCTAGGAAAACGTCTATCAGCCCAGCAGCTAGCGCCTGCTGAGCGGGCGTTAGCTGAGGTAGCTCAAATTTGTAGCCATCGGAAACTGGCATAACAAAGACCCTACGAAAGAACTGGTCGTTATTATTCAGAAGCTCTTTTAGTTAACCACTGATTTTTCCAACCAGAACGTGATCTTTCCGCTGCCGACCTGTGATTATGGTCACGATGAGGCAGGGAGTGACTAAATTTCGTGGGTATATTTGACGCCGCGATAGGTAAGCTGTACTTGATCATGATGACGCTGGGCCACTCGATAGCTTTTAGTTTTGAAATGGGCACCGCGATAGGTACCAATTTCATTGCCTTCGGTGGCTTCAATGCGAGGAGTCTGAGTTTCGTATTGGGCACCGCGGTAGAAAAGACGCATGGATTTAATCTCTCTATTAATAAAAGTGAGTGCAGAGGCTTTTAGCAATGATGCGAGCAGTTAGCCTCTTGCTAAAAAGTAACACTATATACAGTTTGCCGTGGTAATTTATGCATTAAGAAATTTGAAAGCTTTGCTTAAAGTTCTGTCAGAAAACAGGCATGGCCAATATTTAGCGATCTGAACGGCAAGAAGCTAACTGCTCGCATCATTG
>JAAHIC010000580.1 GCA_010671965.1 Leptolyngbya sp. SIO4C5 | reverse complement strand
ACTGCTTTCTTAGCCAATGCTAAGAGAGCAGTTGCTGGCGTTTTATTCTCAACTATCAATATCAGTTATAGAGCTCACTGTTCTCCACGTTCTAGGAGTTTGAATTCATGAAAGACATGGTATGGAAGCCTGATAAAGAGCAAGATCAAAAGGCTAATCAGTATTTAGAGCAGATTAATCACGCCCCATATGAGGTCATTTTTACTGTAGGCTTTGCTATTTTCTGCCTGTTTACTTTAGTTGTGCTGATTGGTATTTTTTAAGCTGAATTAAACAGTTAAGCTGAGGTTTTCACATTGTGTGGAAGCCTCATTTTTCTTAAGCATTAAAAAAATCTCAAGTTTCCAGTTAGTGTACTCATCTACACATCGACTGCGGCAGTCGGCGCTTTAAAACAGACTTAGTGGGTTTTATCTCTCACCCAGCGATGCCAGATAGCTCAGCTTTGTCTAATATCGCATTAGCTCACGACTCCACCCACTGAGACGCTATGCAACTGACTCACGGCTTACATCTTCGCAATCTGCGGGGAGATCTCTTTGGCGGGCTCACTGCCGCCATTGTCGCCCTGCCGCTAGCCTTGGCCTTTGGCGTGGCTTCGGGGGCAGGTGCGATCGCCGGACTCTATGGAGCCGTTTTTACCGGGTTTTTTGCCGCCCTGTTTGGCGGTACGCCAGCCCAAGTCACAGGCCCCACTGGCCCCATGACTGTGGTAATGGCAACCGTCTTCACTAAGCTGATTGCGGCTAATCCCGAAAATGGTCTGGCAATGGCCTTCACGGCAGTCATGCTGAGCGGCGTCTTTCAGATCCTATTTGGCATATTGCGGCTAGGGCAGTTCATCACGCTGATGCCCTATACGGTTATTTCAGGGTTTATGTCGGGTATTGGGGTGATCATTATCGCTTTGCAGCTAGCCCCCTTGCTAGGACATCCAGCCCAAAGCAGCGTCATCGACAGCCTGCAGCAGCTACCAGAAGTGCTGGCTGATCCCCAACCCGTCGCAGCCGGACTGGGCATTCTCACCTTGGCTATTGTCTTTGGCTGGTCGGGGCGACTGGCGCGAACCGTACCCTCGCCGCTGGTAGCGCTGATTGTCTGTACCGCGATCGCTATTTTTGTCTTCCCTAACAGCGATGTAGCCCGCATTGGTGAAATTCCTCAAGGCTTTCCAGAACTACAGTGGCCCCGCCTCAATCTCAATCAGCTCAGAGATATTGTCGGCTATGGTCTGATGTTGGCGACGTTGGGGGCGATCGATTCGCTTCTCACCTCCCTGGTTGCCGACAATATTACCCGCACCCAGCACGACTCTGAACGGGAGCTGGTTGGTCAGGGCCTCGGCAATCTGCTCTCCGGTCTTTTTGGGGGGTTGCCTGGTGCGGGGGCCACCATGCGCACCGTCATCAACGTGCAGGCGGGTGGGCGCACACCCCTCTCTGGCATGTTTCACGCCCTAGTGCTGCTGTGCATTGTGCTGTGGGCTGGCGATATTACCGCTCGAATTCCCCATGCGGTGCTGGCCGGGATTTTGATCAAAGTGGGGATCAAAATTATTGACTGGAGCTTTCTGTGGCGGGTCTGTCAGGTCTCTATGCGAGCCACGCTGGTCACCTACGGCGTGCTGTTGCTCACCGTCTTTGTAGATCTAATTACCGCCGTGGTGGTAGGGGCTTTTGTGGCCAATATGCTGACCATCCACCGGCTCACCAGCATTCAGATTGAGCAGGTACGAGCCATTACTCACCCTGACGAAGATCCCAAGGTCATCCTCACCCCAGAAGAACAACAGCTCATGCATCAGTGCCAGCGACGGGTTGTGCTGATTCAAATGAGCGGCCCAATGAGCTTTGGTGCCGCCCGAACCATTGCCTATCACATGGGCCGTGACTATGAGGTATTGATTTTAGACTTGAGTAACGTGCCGCTAATGGGCGTTACGGCTTCACTGACGATTGAGTCTGAGGTAAAAGCCGCTCGTCGCCGCCGTCAGGGTGAGATTTTTATTGTGGGGGCTAAAGGTCAGGTCAAAGAACGACTGCGGCGATTTCAGATCCAGGAAACGCTGCCGACAAGAAACTTTTTGCCCAGTTGCGACTATGCTCTGAGGTTAGCGCTGGCGCTGCTTGATAATACTGCTGCTCCTGACCCGGTGGTTTCTTCCCCTCATTCTTCAGTCCACCGATAAAGCTGGATACGACAGTGAATTGCGTCTAGATCAGTTGTACCTATTTCCGAAAAACGGGTGGCTCTTTATAAAGCGTGCTTTTGTACGTTTCTAAAGTCTGAGCCGGATAGACTTCCAAAAAAGCGACCGTAGCTCTCTCTGCAGAAAAAGCAATTCCCTGCTGGGGATAGACATAATGTTTCGCTTTTTTACTAGCCCTAGAGCGCAGGACGGCTGCGGCTTCGCCCAGATCGGCCTGCAATTTTTGGGCATCAAAATGCTGCAGGGCTGCATCGTCACCGAGATAGATTAGGACAAGCTGCTTGTCCTTGAAGTAAAAATGAGCTGGGCTAGCGTCCGGATTGTGGACTTTGGTCAGCTGTTGCAAATTACCATAGCCAAAGCCAGACTCCACCTGGCTATCACTGGCTGAGAGCTGCTGCTGGATTTCAGCCAATGGGCGATCGCGCATTGCTATCAGCGAATTTAATAAGTCATTCATGGGTTGGATCAATGAGCAGTTAGCTTAACAACGTGGCACACCAGGGACTTATTCTGACTTCTTGGGTTTCCAGGCAGCAACCGTTTTCGTTAAAAAGTTGTAGCGCTCAGGGCATTTTTTCTTCAAGGTGGCGGGTTCTACAAAGAAGTACATAGCTGCCTCTGAAAGGTCTTCGCTAGCATTGGTTTTACCATAGTCCGTGATGGGGGCTTCTGCTCCCGCTTTGCCGCTGGCCGTATTTTTGTCTAGCCAGTAGTCGAGCGTACTTACATAGTCACTGATGGCATACTCTAGAAGACCGTGGGCAATTTCATGCACCGCTGTCCCTTCTAGCTGCTTGTCATTGTCTTTGAAGTCAACCGTGCTGTTCGTACCGGCTGAAAACATGCTGAAATTTTTGGAGCTTTCAAAGTATTCGCCTAGCGTTGTCGTATCGAGTTCGCCATCAACGCTGTCCTCATCAATGGCCTGATCAACTTTACTGGCAGAGGTAATTTCCTGATCGGTACCTGAGCGAGACGATTTAGCACGCTTGTCTCCTAGAATAGGCGAGAAATGTTTCAAAGCCTGCTCAAGCGCTTTCAGCTCTTTTAGCTTCCACTGCTTCGTCTTTAAGCTGTCTCTGACGTCTTTGGGCGCGCTGGTGTAGTCTTGCTTGATGGCATCGACGCCCGCCTGAGAAGACACATCAATGCCATACGTATCCTTGATGGACTGGATGATCCGAGTGGCTTCAAACAGTTCTTCCGGACTAGAAATATCAACTTTCTCGGAACCTACCGTTACGGTCTTCTCTTTATCTGATTTGTCGGCCTGAACCAGATTTCCGGGACTGTTGGAGATATGCAAAGCCGCAGGCGGCGAGATGGCCCCCGCTGTTTCCGCTTTGGGCAGGATCGAAACTTTTGTCCAGCGAGAAACGGCTGTGGAGAACGTATCGTCTGCCCCATCTGCACCTGCAGACTTAGCTTACGACTGGACAAAAG
>JAAHIC010000058.1 GCA_010671965.1 Leptolyngbya sp. SIO4C5 | reverse complement strand
CTGCCGCACATAGTCAAAGACACGCTGCGTACTCTCTGGCGTGTTCCACTCTGGCTGCAGCAGCTTAACGGCAGTTGCGGCTCTGGTGCCCGCAACTGTCCATTCGTAACCGTCTAAGTCAGCTACGATGGAGGCTGTCTTGGGCCGAATTTCCTGCTGAAAGCCGTAAGGATCAGACTTTTCGTAAATGTGACCGGCAGGATTTTTGATTTCATACTTGTAGCTAGCCCCTACTCCCACTTCTGGAATAAACAGCTCCCAAATGCCGTTGCCGGTGCGGCGCATCTGATGTTTACGGCCATCCCAGTGATTAAAATCGCCTAAAACAGAAGCATTGCGAGCGTTGGGGGCCCAGACAGCAAAGTATACGCCGGGAACGCCGTTGATTTCAGTGGGATGTGCCCCCAGCTTTTCGTAAATGCGATGATGATTGCCTTCGGCAAAGAGATGAACATCAAAGTCAGTAATCTGAGGACTTCTAAAGGCGTAGGGGTCATAGATGAAGCGCTCATGTTCGCCTTCTTTGTAGCGGAGCTGATAGTTGGCCAGTTCATCTGTCTCAATCACGCACTCAAAGAAATGAGGGTGATGCGAGGTTTTCATCTGATATTCCTGACGCGCCTCCGGAAAGACTAGCCAAACTTCGTCGGCTTGAGGCAGATATGCCCGCACGGCCCAGACAGATTTACCATCTTGCTGAATCATGTGAGGACCGAGAATCTCAAACGGATCGTGGTGCTGATTCCAGACAATCCGATCGATCTGTTCGGGGGCAACGGTTAACGCCATAGATTTTGACCCAACTCTAAAATTTATAAAACTGCGTTAGACCTCGGTGCTGGGGTCAGCACGGAGTAATAAGCAACTTGAGAAGCGGATAGGCTCACAGCCTGCCTCAAGCAGGCGCGATCGCCCAGCACTGATTTAGCTCTTTGTACTCAAATATGGTTATATGCGAATTAGATTAACAAAACTTAGTGGGGTTTCGTCTTTTCCCTGAGAAAATGTTTGCCTGCTAAGGGCCAAAATGGGCTGCTATCAGGGGATAGGCACAAAGGGTAAAAGCGTCCTGGCGGCTCGCCGTAGCTGTAGCAAAAAGATCGCCTGTCGCAGATCCGATCTAGGAGTAGGACTTTCTATCCGCTCAGCCAGTTCGGCCTGTAGCTCAGCGTACTCAGCTAGGGTCAGAGGTTCACCATTAAGCGGCGATCGCGCTTCTAGGATAATCTCGTTGCGCATTACCTCTTCTGGAATGTCCTCAGCCGGGGGCAGCGCCTGAGCCGGGCCAGTCAGCAGCAGTAGGCTAGCGCTGCCCAGTCCGCTGAGCCAATATTTCAAAGTCATAGCTGAATTACATTTTTAGATCCACTCTACAGCGTCTGTTCTCAAGTGGGGAGAGAAATGAGCGCGATCGCCCATTGAGCAATCAGCGAGCCTAAAGTTAGACTCGCTGAGCACTGATCGACCACTGACTAGCTATTGCTACTCTGGCAGGCCCTCTTGGGTGGGCTGCCGGTAGATCACCGGATCCGGGAAGTTGGGTGAGACGACGTAGATCGTGCCTGTCCCTTCTGCGCGGCCAATCTCAATGGTGTCAAAGCCATCCTGGATGAAGGCAATTTCGCTATCGACGATATCGAGGAAGCTGCCGCCTTGGCTAGAAGTAGCGCCCACCACGATGTCCTGACTCAGGGTAAAGGTACCAAACTGCAGGGTGCCGCCGTTGCTCTCAATCGTGCTGCCGTCGGCGATATCTACTTCGTCACCCAAGTAGGTAATGTTGCCGCCTTCGGCCCCCCCGCTGGCATCAGTGCTGCTGACCACCACAAAGCCCGCCGACAGCTCTACGTCGCCGCCGCTGCCCAAATCTGAGCTGACATCGATGACGGCAGGGCTGCCATCGGGAGCCGCATTTGTCGTGTCAATCTTGGTCGGCTCATTGCCGCTGTAGGTGATGTTGCCGCCGAGTCCGGCATCTCCAGCCCGGGCGATCGCGCTGCTGGTGGTAATGTTGCCGTCTGCCACTGAGAGGGAGATATCACCGGCATCGAGCAGCGCCGAGCTGGCGTCGATGATGCCGTTGCTGGTATCTATATCGCCAAAGTCTTGACTAACCGATAGCTCAATATTGCCGCCGACTTCAGCTCCAGTGGAGTTAGATAGCAGGCTGGCGGTGCTGATGTTGCCATCCACAGTTGACAGGTCAATGTCGCCGCCTGCGCCTAGACGGGTGCCCGTCGACAAGGTGCCTGTCGTGGTGTTGATGGAGCCGGCTTCACCATTGACAGTCAGGGTAATATCGCCGCCGGTGGTGCCTGTGCTCTCAGAGAATGAGCTGAGGTCGCTGGTGCTGATGCCGCCACGATTGGTATTGAAGTCAATATCCCCACCGTTGCCGCCGTCAGAGGTGGCATCATAGCTGCCGCTGGTAGTGTCAATCGAGCCGAGGCCGTTGTTAATGGTGGCGGTGATGTTGCCGCCGTCGCCCGTCCCGTTGGAGAAGGTATTGACGCTGGCCGTGTCGATATTGCCCTCATCGGTTTCTAGGGAAACGGGACCGCCGTTACCGCTGGCAGCGCTAGCGTCAAGGGTGCCGCTGACGCTGATTTGCCCCAGCGATCGCTGCACTGTGACATCAATCGGGCCGCCGTTGCCCGCCCCGCTGGCGCTGGTGTCGATATCGGCAATTTGAATATCGCCGGTCATGGTAGTGATTTCGACATCGCCGCCGTTGCCGTCAACTGCGGTGGCCGTGGGCGTACCTGCCGTGGTGTCAACGCTGCCGGTTTCGCCGGTTTCAATCGTGATGTTGCCGGCGTTGCCGTCCTGCAGGGCACTGGTATTCAAGTCGGCTACCTGGACGTTGCCGTTGGTCGTTGTCGAAACCGTTGAAATGCTGATATCGCCGCCGTCGGCCACGGTGGAGCCGGTGGTCAAGGTGCCGTTGGTGGTATCAACTGAGCCGCGATCGCCGCCGATGGTCAGACTGATATCGCCGCCAACAAAGTCAGCCATCTCAGCGAAAGACTGCAGATTAGCGGTGCTGATATTGCCGCCGACCGTATTCAGGTCAATCTGGCCGCCGTCGCCCCCGGCTGCCGTCGTATCGAGCAGCCCGTTGGTGACATCGATGGAGCCGACGCCCCCTTCTACGGTCAGAACAATGTCGCCCGCCGCCCCATCCGTGCTCGTACCTGTGGCAATGTCCCCGGTGCTGATAGCGCCTTCGCCGGTGGTCAACCGTACCTGGCCGCCCGTCCCCGAAACCGAGGTCGCGCTCAGGTCGCTGCCGGAAGTATCAATCTGGCCGGTTACTTCGTCATTGGCAGCAATGTCTAGGCGGATATCACCGGCGGTGCCGTCTGCGCCAGAGCTGGTATTGATGTCCGCCGTATTGATGTTGCCGCCATTGGTATCGAGGGTCACATCACCGCCATCAGCCTCAGCCGAGCGGGTATCAAGCGGGCCGCCAGTCGTGCTGATCGAGCCGGGAATGCCCTCAACTTCTAGGTCGATTCGGCCGCCATTGCCAGCGCCGCTGGTGCTGGCGTCCAGGCTGGCGGTTTGAATATTGCCCTCTGTGGTAGTTAGGCGGATAGCGCCACCGTTGCCATCGACGGCTGTGGTATCTACCGTATCGACGGTGGTGTCAATATTGCCCGTTTCCCCCGTTTCAATCCTGACATTGCCGGCATTGCCGTCACCTGTGGCGCTAGCGTTGAGCTCGCCAGCCTGAATATTGCCGTTGGTGGTAGTGGGAGTGGTCAACAGCCGGATGTTGCCGCCATCAGCTACGGTGCCGCCAGCGGTGAGGCTGCCCGCCGTGGTGTCAATCGAGCCGCGATCGCCGTTGACGTTCAGCCCAATATTGCCGCCCTCGGCGTCAGCAGATTCCGAGAAGGTGCGAATATTGCTAGTGGCAATGTTGCCGTCCTGAACGTTTAGGGCTGCCCTGCCGCCATCTCCGCCTGCAGATGAGGCATCCAGGGTGCCGTTGGTGGTATCGATGGCACCCAGTCCGCCTTCCACTGTGAGGAGGATGTTGCCTGCCGCACCGTCAGTGTTGGTGCGGGTCAGGACATCTGCCGTATCGATGTTGCCTTCAGCCGTAGTCAGCCTAACTCTGCCGCCGCTGCCCGTTTCTGAAGTGGCTGTGAGGGTGCCGCCGGAGGTATCAATAGCCCCCGTCACTTCTGGATTAGCGTTGATGTCCAGGCGAATATTACCCGCCGTGCCGTTGCTTCCCACGCCAGTGTCGATATCTGCCGCGTTAATATTGCCGCCGTTGGTGCGCAGCAGCACGTTGCCACCGTTGCCGTCCCCGGAGCTGGCATCTAGGGTGCCGCCGGTGGTGTTAATCAGACCGGGAGATCCCTCTACCTGCAGCCGAATGCGGCCGGCCTCGCCTTCACTCACCGTGCTGGAGTCAATGTTGGCGGTTTGAATATTGCCGTCTTGAGTCGTGAGATTGATATTGCCGCCGTTGCCGTCCTCTGCCGTGGAGTTGACCAGGCCGTTGGTGGTGTCAATGTTGCCGCCGCCCCCTGCTTCAACCACAATCCTGCCGCCGTTGCCGCCATCATCAACGGCGCTGGAATCGAGGGTAGCGGTTTGAATATTGCCGTCAGTGGTGGTCAGCTCAATTTTGCCGCCGTCGCCCACAGACGAGCCGGACGTCAGAGTCCCCACAGTGGTATCAATGGAGCCTTCCACATCTTGGACATTCAGCTCAATCTGGCCGCCCACGGCACCCGCCGCCTCAGTGAAGGTGTTGATATTCGCGGCTGAGATGGAGCCTTGGAAGGTGCGCAGCTCCACGTTGCCGCCGTCGCCTACTGCCGAAGTGGCGTCGATCGTCCCCGTAGTGGTGTTGATAGAGCCAGTGCCAGCGGCGACATCCAGGGCAATCTCGCCAGCGGCTCCGCCCTGACTAGACGCAGATGAGATATCGCTGCTGCTGATATTGCCTTCGTTCGTTGTGAGGTTGATTTCGCCGCCGTTGCCCTCTACTGAAGTGGCCGTGAGGCTGCCGCTGGTGGTGTCTATCGAGCCGATGCCCCCTTGAATATCGAGCTGAATTTCACCGGCATTGGCGTCGCCTCCAGAGCGGGTATCCACATTGGCGGTATCAATATTGCCAGCGGCGGTTGTGAGCGTAACGTCACCGCCCGTTCCCGTGGCTGAGCTGGCATCTAGGGTGCCGCTGCTGGTGTCAATCTGGCCGGTTCCCTGGGAGTTAGCGGCAATGTTGAAGTCTATGTCTCCTGCCGCGCCGCTGCCGCCAGTGAAGGTTTGGACGTCTAGGGTGGTGATGTTGCCGCCTGCGGTGTTGAAGGTGATATTGCCGCCCTCACCGTTTTCAGAGGTTGCGGAAACGGTGACGCCGCTGCTGCTGATATTGATTGCTCCCAAATCCTGGGTGACCTCTAGGTCAATAGCGCCACCTTCGCTGTTGACTGAATCAGCCCTGAGGCCATTGTTGACTTTAATATCGCCGCCAGAGGAGGTAAGGCTAATATTGCCCGCTGCGCCGTCTGCCGAGGTGTCAATGCCAGCCACGGTAATCGCCGCCCCGGAAATCTCAATGTTGCGTCCGGCAGCACGAATCACGTCAGCGGAGCCGTTCATCAAAAAGGAACCCGCGCCGTCATTGTCGGCATCAGCGGTGAAGGTAATGGCGCCGCTGCCCGGCTGAAACAGCAGTTCGTTGTCGGGCAGGTCATTGATAGAAACGTTGTTGCTGGCCTGGAGCGTGATGTTAGTGTCGCCCGACATGCCCTCTAGCTCAGACTCAAAGATGGTGAAGGTGCCGTTGGCGGGTGGTTCTCCGGCTAGCACCTCGGCAGAAGCGGCATTGGGATCTGGGCCGAGGGCGTCCTGTCGCTGAGCGTCGTCATCACCGTCGTCGGTGCCGCCAACGACAGCGATATTCTTCGGGTCGAGCAGCAGGGTACCAAATACCCCGTTAGTGGCTGAAGTATCCACAACGCCGTCAAAAATGAGGCTGTCCTTACCGGAAACTTCTACAAAGCCGCCGTCGCCGGACAGGGAACCACCCTGGGCGCTGATGCTGCCATAAAACCCGGTAATGTCATCCGCCCAGACAATCACCTCGCCGCCATCCCCAGACCGGAGCGCATCAGCCGAGAGACTGGAGTCAGCGTCTACAAAAGTTCTGGCAGCGGCTGGGAGGTCGCTGCCCCCCTGATAGGCACCGCCGAGGCGAATTTGGCCGCCCCCCGTATTGCCGGCAGCGTCAATGTCAGCGTTGGCTACCGCGACGCGATCGCCCAGTACGGTCACGCGGCCCCCGGTCTGCTGGCTGCTGGTGTCTAGGCGACCAGAGGCGATCGCCGTTCCGGTTCCAGTCGGCAGCGCCACCCCATTCGTCAGCCGCACCGCCCCGTCGGCCTCAACCGCGATCGCAGTTGCCTCAGCCACACCGGAACCCGTCAGCAGTTCGGGCAGAGATAGGGGGGAAAGGGTACCCGTCGCCGTCCCGTCAGCCAGCGTTTCCAGCTCTAAGCTCAAGGCCGCGCCCGCCTGGGAAATAATCACCCGGTTTTCGCCGGGCACAGCCGCGATCGTGATGTCGCCCCCTGGGGCTGAAAGGGTACCCAGGTTGACGACCTGACCGCCCAGCAGCGTCAGGCTCTCGCCCTGACCAACCTCTAGCACACCGGCGTTAACCAGGCTGCCGGGATTGTTAGCGGTGAAGCCAAAGCTGGTGGGATTGCCGATGAGGGCCTGATAGTCGTTGCTGCCGGTGGCATTAAAGGCGGTGCTGCCAAAGCCGATCTGATCGGCAGTCGTAGCGCTGAAGGCAGCCGGTACGTTAAGCCGCGCGTTCTGACCAAAGACAATGCCCGCCGGATTGACCAAAAACAGGTTGGAGTCACCCCCGCTCACCTGCAATAACCCGTCGATCACCGACGGATCGCCGCTGACGATGCGGCCCAGAATATTTTGTACCTCTGGCTGACTGATGAAGTTAGCAATCTCGTCAGCGTTGAGGTTGAGCTGCTCTAAGCTGTGGAAGAGGTTAGCTCCGTCGCCCGATAGGGTACCGCCGGTAATGTCAAAAGTTTGACCCTCAACGTTAACCACCGTGCCCGTACCGTCCTGGGCTGGGGTTACTGACTGAGCAAAGGCTGAGCGGATCTGCCCTGGCAAAAAAGCCCCAAAGGCAACCGTAGCCGCCAGATAAGCAGCGGCTGTGGACAGCTTATTCTTATGAGTCATGAGAAAAATAAAAGTCTAAGTACGGAGCGCAAAATACCGTTGCGTCAAAGTATGAATTTTTACTTGGGTTTTGATAGCGGTCTCACTATATCAAGCAGGCTGTCAGCTAAGTCTCTAGCGGTCGGGGGAAACTGCTGCTACTTTTGGTCAGGCTGCCGCTGCAAAACTCTCTCTTAAGAATCTTGCTTAGGGAGGATCCTCATTTTCTAAGCCGCCTACGGATGTATAGCATTGACGCCAATAATTAGCCCATACGAGCATTAGACGCAGCAGACTGCTCAAAACAAAGGCAGCCGTCAACTCAGTCGAATCGAGCAGTTAAATCTCACAGAAGCATTAATTCCCGTTAATCCCAGGAAGTTGCCAGAAGCCTTCTCAGTACAATAGGCATGTCTTGTGATTAGGCTTGTGCGTCCTCAAGCTTTTATAGACGCTGTTAATTTTTAAGATAGATCTCTCATGGCAAACGCTCAGTATATTTTGGCGCTTGATCTTGGCACGACGGGCAATCGAGCCATTCTGTTTAATCGCAGCGGTGACATTGCCGGACAAGCCTACAAGGAATTGACCCAGTATTACCCCCAACCGGGCTGGTTGGATCACGATCCGCGAGAAATCTGGGACGATATCCAGTGGGCGATTCAAACTGCGATTCAAAAAGCCAGTATTGAGCCGACTGAGATTGCCGCCATCGGGCTAACCGTGCAGAGAGAAACCTGTCTGCTGTGGGATAAAACCAGCGGTCGGCCCTTGCACAATGCGATTGTCTGGCAGGATCGACGCACTGCTCCCATCTGCAACGAGCTGCGCCAGCAGGGATGGGCCGCCGATGTCGCCGATCGCACCGGCCTGGTTTTAGACGCCTACTTCTCTGCCACTAAGCTGCAGTGGCTGCTGGACTATGTGAAAGACCACCAACTAGATCCGCCGGTTGACCTAGACAACGTCCTGGCTGGAACCATTGATAGCTGGGTGCTGTGGAACCTAACTGGGCGCAAAGTCCATGCCACCGATCACAGCAACGCTAGCCGCACCATGCTGCTCAATCTGGCCTCTCTAGACTGGGATGAAAAGCTGCTGGATCTGTTTAATATTCCCGCCCATCTCATGCCGGAAATTCGCCCCAGCCTGGGCCACTTCGGCAACACCGATGCCGCAATCTTTGGGGCCGAAATTCCGATTATGGCGATTTTTGGTGACCAGCAGGCCGCTCTGTTTGCCCACGGCTGCAATCAACCCGGCCTGCTCAAATGCACCTACGGTACCGGCGCTTTTCTGGTGGCTCACACGGGTTCATCCGTGGCGCGATCGCAGAATCAGCTCCTCTCCACCGTCGCCTGGTCAACGGCTAAAGACGGCGGGGCCGATGTGGGCTATGCCCTAGAAGGCAGCATGTTCACCGCGGGGGCCTGCATTCAATGGCTGCGAGACGGCATCAAGCTGATTACGACGGCAGCAGATACCGAGCCCCAGGCCCAAAAAGTAACCGACAACGGCGGCGTCTATTTTGTACCGGCCCTGAGTGGCCTGGGTGCTCCCCACTGGGATATGAATGCGCGGGGGGCCTTTTTGGGCATTACCGGCGGCGTGCAGCGGGAGCATATGATTCGGGCCGTGCTGGAGGCGATCGCCTATCAGGTCAACGAAGTCGTCGAGGCGGTCAATGAAGACAGCGGCACCCGGATCAAAATGCTGAAAGTAGACGGTGGGGCCTGTCAAAATGACTTTTTAATGCAGTTTCAGGCTGATGTCCTAGGCATTCCGATTGAGCGGCCAGCGGTGCTAGACGCCACGGCTCAGGGAGCCGCTTTCGGCGCTGGTCTAGCGGCAGGCTATTGGGATAGCTACGATGCCCTAATTCAAGATCGCAAGATTGAGCGGGTGTTTGAACCCAGTGACAATGCCGCATCGGCTCAGGCTAACTTCCATATGTGGCAAAAAGCCGTTCAGCGGGCCAAAAACTGGGTGGAGTAAGCTAGTAGGGGCAGGGTATGCCGTGCCCTCCAATCGATCACCCTCCGTTGCGGCTACGTTCTTGCCGTGATGGATTTGCCTTTGGAAGGAGAGCCGCCTTTGACAGAGACCGCGATCGCTCAGTTTTGGACATTGGTGAAGGGAGTTCTGGCGCTTGACCCCAATTTGTTTCAGCTCATCGAACAGTTTTCCCAGCGCTCTTGGGGCGCGGCGGCTGTCGTTCTGCTGGCGGGGCTGTCCCTGGGCGTTGCCGAAAGCGTTGTCCTGTTTATCAATCGCGTCCGGCCGGCCCGGTTTATCTTCAGCCTGCTGATTGGGGCCGTTCTCTTTGCCTTTGGCTATGGCTTTTGGGTACTGACCACCTGGCTTTCTAGCGCCTGGCTGCTGCGCATCAACCTGTCGCTAGAGACGATCGCCCTGGTGCTGGCCTACAGCTACGCACCGCTGATGTTTAGCTTTGTGGGGGCGCTGCCCTACTTCGGCGTGCCGCTGCTGCGGCTGCTGTCGGTCTGGACGCTGCTGGCGATGATGCTGGGCTTTTCGGCAGTGGCGGATCTGTCCTGGGTGCGAGCCTTTGAAGCTGTAGTAGTGGGCTGGATTATGCTGCAGCTGCTGCAGCAAACCGTAGGACAGCCCGTGGCTGCCCTGGGTCGCTGGCTGGCTAATACGGTGGCTGGCGTCCGGCTGGTGACAGACTGGCGATCGCTCAACGACCTGCTGCGAGCCGGAGAAGCCTTTCTCGCGGATGCCGTTTTGCCCAATCGCTCTTTACCAGAGGCAGAGGCAGTAGTAGCAGCAGATGTAGAATTTGCCCACGCCAACCGGGAGTGGGTTGCCGCTCGCTCTGTCTCGCCCTCCCCCCCCTCGCAGCCCAAACGTAGCACCACGGCCCAGCCGTTTCCGCTGCGGCGATCGCTGCAGTATGTCGGCCTAGCCCTATTTGCCGTCCTGATTACCTTTGTCCTGTCTCCCGTGCGGCGCTTTTTGATTGGCGCCTATGTCACCTCCGGCACCGCCTGGGTACAGTTTTTTATTGATCTGGCCTGGATTAGCCTGCTGATTTTTATTATTAGCGGCCTGCTAGCTCCCCTAGAAGCGCTGGGCTGGTGGGCCGGCTGGTATGGCGATCCGATTGCCGCCACCCAGCCCATAGTGGCTCCCCAAACGCTCCCGCGCGATCGCATCAGGCGCGTCTTAGTTTATCTAGACGGTACGGGGCAATCGACCCAAGACTACCAGCCCTTTGTCGCCAACTTCCTCGACCAGCTAGCCCAGCAGCTGCCAGACGATGTGCTGCTGGTGAAAGGGCTGATGTCCTATTCAGTGCTAAATCGTCCCCTGACCGAAGATCGGCCCTTTGCTTTTTTCTGGCGCTGGGTAGAAGGGCTGGGGCCAGAACCTCAGGAAAGCTGGGTCAGCGCCTTAGTCAGCTTTCGCAACATGCTGATGGTGAGCGTTTCTGCCGATCAGCGCTACGGCCCGGTTTACAACTGGGGGATTGCCCAACGAATTTACGACAGCTTGGTGCGGCTGGGCTATCCGGCTGAAGGCGGCGTACCGATTACCTTAGTGGGCTACAGCGGTGGCAGTCAGGTAGGGATGGGAGCTGTGCCGTTTTTGAAAAACAGCCTCAATACCTCGGTGGAGGTCATTTCCCTCGGCGGCGTAATTAGCGGTCGGGTAGATGCCCTAGAAGTAGAGCAGCTTTACCATTTAGTGGGCGATCGCGACTGGATTGAGCGGTTGGGCATTGTCCTGTTTCCCCGCCGCTGGAAAATATCTTTTCTCTCCTATTGGAACCGGGCCAAGCGCAAAGGCAAAATCAGCATCATTGCCCTCAAAGACATGGGGCATCAGGGCATTGGCGGCATGTTGGACCCCAAGCCGCGCCACGGGGAAAGTCGCTCTCACCTGCAGCGGACGTTGACCCTAGTTCTCAGCATTCTGCAGGACAAATTTGCCGAGCAGCTCGCGGCGGATCGCCTCCCCCCCCAAACTGAAAGCAACTATCAGCGCTATCAGCAGGCCGACTTCAATCACTGGAGCTACTATCCCCTAGAGCAAACCGTTGACCCTCAGCGCTATCAGCCTATTGCTCCCTGGATGGGTCGCCTGATTTTACCTAGCCCAGAACAGCGCCGCCGGGTAGAAGGGGTGCTGTTTGAGGTACATCATGCGGCGGCTCCCTATGCCTCCCTGGTGGGCAAAGTCGTGACCCTGCGCTGGAGTCTGCAGCCGGAGGTGCAAAGCCATGTGCGTCAGGTGACGCAGGACGTGCATTTTAGCGCTGAGGCGGAATATACCCACCGGCAAGGACTGGTGCATCCGATTCGGCTTAACCACTGGCGGCAGGTGAATCCGCTGGAATCTCTGGCCGGATCTCATCCACAGAATGACGTGATTGTGGCGCTGCCGCGGCCAGTGCAGGTGGAGGAGATGCGGTGGATGGGCAAATGGGGCGATGAGGCCAATGAAGAAGATACCAGGACGCCGAGACAGAGAGACGGCAGCGGGCGGATAGGGCAGGAGTGGATGCTCTATATTGAGCACGAGCCGGTGCAGATTAGCGGACGTTACTACGGACTGGTGCAGTTTTTAGGGCCGGAGGAGCCGGAGAGCGATCGCTATCGCGTAGTTCACTTTGACCGAGAGAAGCGGCGGTTTACCGGGGCGCAAGAGACGGTGCGGCTGCCCCAAGTGGTGACGGATAAGAACGGGACGCTGCCGTCAATCGCAAACCAGATTGAGCAGTCGCCCCAAAACCAAGAGGGCTGGTATATCTATGGTGCGCCAGATGCGGCAGGGCTGTTTACGGTGCAGGCCGTTGCGCCGCGCGATCTGTTCCGGCTGCTGCCGACGCGGACGCTGCTGCAGGCCAAGGCGGGTCTGCGCTATGTCGAGCGCAAGTCTTGGCAGGATTTAGAAACTAAGAAAGGGCAGACAGAATCGGTGCTGATTAGCCCCAATACGGCGACGGCGCAGCAGGCGCGGCAGGCTTGGCAAGTGGGCGATCGCGCTTTGTTAGTTCACATCTACGGCGGCATTGGCGGCAACCAGCGAGAACCTGCGGCCCAAGGGCCAATTTACTTTGGTCACTTTGCCTATGGGGTGGCGACGGTGGTGCATGAGCCGCTGGCCGATGAACCGCAGTTTGATATTCGCTACTACCAGGTCTATACCCACAATACCCACGGCATTATTGCTGGGGTGCA
>JAAHIC010000579.1 GCA_010671965.1 Leptolyngbya sp. SIO4C5 | reverse complement strand
GATTAACTCAAGTCACCCAAAGGTCTATTCCTGCAGATCGAGCGGCTCAATGCAGGCGGCAGTCTCGTGGCTAGGATTGTTGACCTGCGTACTTACCGGATAGCCCTGCATTTCGGCGGCGGCATAGGGAGTAAGCAGAGGCTGCAGGACTTCTACTCGCTGCTCCTGCGGATCCAGCCAGGGATCGTAAGCGTCTGCGGGGAGAATTACGGGCATACGGTTGTGTACCGTCGCCAGCAGCTCATTGGGAGCTGTTGTGAGCAAGGTACAAGAATGGATGGTCTGGTCATCGTTTTGCCACTGTTCCCACAGACCGGCAAAGGCAAAAGGCGGGCGATCGCGCAGATGGAAGTAATAGGGCTGTTTTGTCTGGCGCTCTTTTGCTCGGTGCCACTCGTAAAAACCATCAGCCACCACCAAACAGCGCCGCCGCCGAAAAGCAGATCGAAAGGACGGCTTCTCATGGGCCGTCTCGCAGCGGGCATTGATCAGCCGATTGCCGATCGCCGCATCTTTGGCCCAGCTAGGGATCAATCCCCAGCGCATGAAAGCGTGCTCCCGCCCAGCCTCGCCTGCTAAAACGACTGAAACTGACTGGGTCGGTGCAATATTGTAGCGGGGTGTTAGCTGCGGGGCGGTTTCTAGCTGAAAAGCCGCCGCGATCGCTTCCCCGCTATGACTCTGGCTGTATCGTCCACACATCTAACTTTCGCGGGTGCGCCGCTCGGCTTCAGTCGCGATCGCCTGCAGGTTTTCCTTGAGGCTGTTTTCAAAAATGCTGTAAAAGGCACCGTCTAGCAGACCAATATCGGCTTGCGCCGTGACCTGCTGCGTAATTAGGGCCTTCAGCGAGCCGGAACTATCATCGGCAATTGAATCAATCCGCCAAAATCCCTCTAGTTTTTCTAAATCACCCTCGATCAACCGAAACGCAATTTCGCGGTCTTTCTCAATATTTTCAGTTCGCAAAGTCGATTCCACCGTTGTCAGCATCACGTCGCGGACATCGGTTTGTTCAACCACCTTGCGATCGCCCTCAGCTTCCACAATGCGGCTAGAAATCACCGTCGGCAAAAACTGGGCAAAATTTTCATAATCCCGCACAACGGCCCAAGCGGTCTGCCAGTCCGCATTGGCTAATACCATTGCCGTATACTGTCCGTCTTCTCCCATAACGACGACGCCTTCCTGCTCCAAAACGGCGCGATCGGGCGTAGCGAGGTGGCTCATGAGATTGTCAAGGGAGCTAGTGGGGGGTTGAGAAGTGGCCATAGTTGGGGCGAATTTACAGTTCTTAGTATTGTTAATCTAAAGAATAGCGCCAGTCTTTTCCTCTGAAGACAGATAGAGTCTTGGCGCTTTGCCCTCTACTTTTAGATCGAAGATGTCCCAGCTTGAGTCTGTTCTAGAAGCTTACCAACGCTTCCCCAGCGAAGTGCAAAGCCTCATGCTTAGCACTCTCAACCCAGATGGCAGCCCCCACGCCAGCTATGCTCCCTTCGTCATGAATCAGCAGCATCGCTTTTTTATCTTTACCAGCGGCCTTTCCAGCCATACACAGAATTTAGAAACAAACGGTAAGGCCAGCATCTTGCTGATTGCAGATGAATCGAAAACAGCGCAGATTTTTGCCCGTCAGCGCCTCAGCTATGACTGCACCGCCGAGCTGCTGCCTAAAGATAATGCCGCTTGGACACAGGTTTGCGATCGCTTTCAGCAGCGGTTTGGTACCATCATCGAAATGCTGCGCAGTCTACCTGACTTCCGTATTTTCCAGCTCACTCCCTCCGGTGGCAGCTTTATCATGGGCTTTGGTGCCGCCTATCAGGTTGATCCAGACAATCTCGACAGTTTATTGCCCGCGCAGAAAGGCCAGTAGGGCATCTTTAGTTGATCTCTAGGAAGAAAGTTAATCTCTAGGGAGAACGCCGTTTAAGAAAATATCGGCTAAGCCTTCTGCCAGATCTTGCATATCTTTAGGGGAGGCTTCATCAGCTAAAGTCATTTGGCTGAACCCGGCTACCGTGAACATGCCGAGAAAAATGCGAGCCACGACGCGGGGATTCATCTGGCGGTAGGTGCCGCGATCCATTGCGGTTTGAAAAAAGGCTTCGGCCACATCAGTCATTTTGACAATCACTTCTGCCTGAATCTGCTCTCGTAGCTCAGGGTGAAACTGCGCTTCCATAAAGCAGACCCGCATCATGTCAGAGTTTTTAGGCAAGCTCAACATGCGCCGCCGCATCACCTGAGCCACAGCCTTGTAGCTCGCCATCTCGCTGAGTTCAGTTAGCAAGTCAGTCAGAATTTCTATCCAGCCCTGAGTGGCTACTTCGATTAAGATTGCCTTTTTATTGTCAAAGTGGCGAAATAGAGTTCCTTCCGCTACGCCCGCCGCCTGGGCCAAATCTCGCGTAGTCGTGCCGCCATAGCCCTTCTGAGCAAACAAGCGCTGAGCCGCCCGTAAGATCTTAGTTTGAGTTTCTCCTTCAGTCAGAGGCGCTCGATTAAAAATACGCATTGCAAAACTTTGTCGTAACGGGCATTAGCGATATTGTCCTCTGCTTGCCGGGGGAAGAGCCGACAGCTTCACACAACCTCACAAAACGGCTGACTTCGCTACCCAATGGCGTAACATTTCGTTGATCGAGCTGATAATTGAGCCATAGCTAAACGAGGGCCTTCACAAGGAACGCCCTCGCTTAAAGACTGGTGCGGCAGGAAACAAGCAAGAAGCTATTAACGCGGTGTTCTTAGCCTTTATCCTTTACTTGCCCTATCAGCCCTCACTCACAGTCTTAAACCCAACGTCCGATTAGTTCTCTGACTCTGCCTGGCGATCGCGAATAAACTCAACCACATCAGAATCAGGGAATAGTCTCACTACTTCGAGCAGTTGATTTAGCTCATCGTTATCAGGCGTCTGCATTTTTTGCAAAACCGCTTCCAACGCCACCACTTCAATTTCGACGTTGGCGTCTTCGCTAGTGTTTTGCTGCTCAAACTGATCAATCAGCACCTGCAGATCTTCTCTCGAAAAGAACATCGGCACTAAGGTTTCTTCACCAAGCTGCACTGGCAGGTAGCCGCCGTTGAGCCGAGCAACAAACAGGGGAACGCCAGCAAATTCTTCTCCCGCTTCAGCCTGGGCTGACTGCAGTTCTTCAGGAGAAGGAATGTAGGCAAAATCAGTTGTGTCACCGCCCTGAGACTGAGCCTGCTGGTACAAATCACCGAGCCAAATCGAGGCCACGCGAGCTTCGGTTGCAAAAGGCTCGTTGTTTTGCTGGGCATTTTCTAGAAAGCCTTCCGCGCCCTCACCATCAATAAAGACTAGCGGGACTTCGACCGACTCTTCGCCATTAGACGCAGCGGCCATCAGCGATCGCCCTTCGCCGTCTACGATGATAAAAACAGGCACAGTCGAGAGTTTATCAACAATTTGCTCCTGGGTCAGCGCGAGTGCCCGTAGACCGCCGACGAAGAGAGAGCTTAGCAGCGTACCGCCTACTAAACTCAAAGTCGCAATTCGCTGAATGAGTGATTTCATAAGTAAAAGCTCCTGGTAGCCGTACCAAAGGATCCTAAATCAAATACAAGACTTTATCAGATGGCGTCATTTCTGCTTAGATCCGTTTTGAGAAATGGCGCCATCTGATAAAGA
>JAAHIC010000578.1 GCA_010671965.1 Leptolyngbya sp. SIO4C5 | reverse complement strand
TGAAGAAGGGTTTCCAACTATTCCGAATTAAGCCCTTCGGTTGGGTCGCTGCATCCTCAGAAATCGCTCGTGCCGAAGCTGCCGAAGCTCATTACGGGTTTCCAACTATTCCGAATTAAGCCCTTCGGTTGGGTTACAACGCCACGAACCCAGCGAATGTTGTAAATGGCTAGTTTCCAACTATTCCGAATTAAGCCCTTCGGTTGGGCTTTTGCTGAACCTTCTACTAACTGTGTTCGGTTTTTGTTTCCAACTATTCCGAATTAAGCCCTTCGGTTGGGTTACCTCCACTGAGCAGCAAGCTCAGGCAGTGCAGGCTTACATTTGTTTCCAACTATTCCGAATTAAGCCCTTCGGTTGGGCCCCTAGTCTCCAGGTGAAACCTGTGAAAATCGAGGAACCAGTTTCCAACTATTCCGAATTAAGCCCTTCGGTTGGGCAAGCCCAACACCCTTCCTACTCGTGGCCATACTCTGGTTATGTTTGTTTCCAACTATTCCGAATTAAGCCCTTCGGTTGGGGCCAAACTTGAACGACGACTTTCAGCTTGACAGCAGCATGAGTTTCCAACTATTCCGAATTAAGCCCTTCGGTTGGGCAACAACAACAATCAGAGCAATACGGGCACTAACTCCCGAAAGGGTTTCCAACTATTCCGAATTAAGCCCTTCGGTTGGGCGTTGGAGGATTGTGGTAAAGTTGATGATAACATTTTTTTTGTAGAATGCAGGTTTCCAACTATTCCGAATTAAGCCCTTCGGTTGGGCTTCAAAGATCCTCTTTATGCGGAATACTGCCGTAGAGAGGGAGGTTTCCAACTATTCCGAATTAAGCCCTTCGGTTGGGCTGTCGTCTGGATATCGACAACGATCTTCAGCAAAACCAACGGCAAGGCGTTTCCAACTATTCCGAATTAAGCCCTTCGGTTGGGGGACAGTGTGACTACGGATCACTGGGTGCTGTCTATCGAAGCGTTTCCAACTATTCCGAATTAAGCCCTTCGGTTGGGTATAAATCTCCGGAAAATGAGTGAAGAGAAAGTAATCGAGTATTTCGCGTTTCCAACTATTCCGAATTAGACTCTTCGGTTGAGAATCTGGTAAGGTGGTAAACTGGGATGGAGGAAATCTGTTCGTTTCCAACTATTCCGAATTAGACTCTTCGGTTGAGCGTATGGTTCTTTGGAAGAAGGAAAGACCTACGAAACTCGAGTTTCCAACTATTCCGAATTAGACTCTTCGGTTGAGAAGTCCTGACGAAAGTCTTGACAACCATCAACACGGACATTGAGTTTCCAACTATTCCGAATTAGACTCTTCGGTTGAGGCTCTACAGGATGCTGTTTAAGCTAGAGCATTCAAAGTATGGTTTCCAACTATTCCGAATTAGACTCTTCGGTTGAGTGGCAACTACACTATTATTCAGTGGAGAAACGGGCAAGGAGGGTTTCCAACTATTCCGAATTAGACTCTTCGGTTGAGGTTCCGGTGCTCTGTCATTGGTAGTGATGACAGCTCTTTCCGGTTTCCAACTATTCCGAATTAGACTCTTCGGTTGAGAGTCGCAAAAAAACAAGCGCAAGATCGTGTTGAAAAAATTATCGTTTCCAACTATTCCGAATTAGACTCTTCGGTTGAGTGCGCCCGTTTGAAAGCCAAGCCCTGCAAGGGCTTCACCCCCCTCCATCCACGCATCTCTACTCTAACACCAAATGAGCCGTGAATACGCTCCTCCTGTAGCCCCCAAATCCCCTGTCATACATAGCTTCCACACATAAAAACCAGAACATCAGCCTTACAGCCGATCGCCCTCATGCGTGGAAGCCTTAGCAAACTGACAGCAACCTCAGACAATATAAAACTCCGGTGGCTGCTCCGGAGGCAAACTACCAATAGACAGAGCCTTTGCCAACGAATCCTGAGTAATCCAGTAAAGTCTGACATTATCCTCCTCTGGTTTAACTCTGCGCTCCAGCGCACTGTAAAGCCGTTTCATCTCCGACAAACTCATAAAGCACTCAAAAACTGAGTACTGAACCCGCCTGCCATAGCCCTCTAAAAAAGTAGCTAGCTTATTGCGCCGCTTATCATCCGGAATGTCATAAACGACCAAGACCAACATTACTTATTCACTCGTTGAAACGCCTCATAAGAATGATTTTCTAACAAAGCTCGCTTATAGCGCTGCACCTGTAGCTGAATCGCACGGCGATACGTCACAGACTCCTTCACATCCGGATGCGACACTTTCTCAGTAATCCGCAGCTCAAATCTTTTCAGAAATATTCGCTTAGCCGCTCCCGTCAAATAGACACCCTGATTTTGCTTAGGCCAGCTAAAATCTGTCGGACGAATTGACTTTTGATTAATCAGCCGCATCACCAGCGAATCCACAACCGGCGATCTAAACTCCTCCATCAGATCAAACGCCAAATACGCCTTCTGCCGCTCCGCCCCGTGCAAATTGCCCAAGTACGGATTCAGCTCCTCCGCCAGCAGCAGGCTAAACACATTGTTGAACAGCAGCGTATAGCCAAAACTCAGCAGCGAATTCACCGGATCCGTCGGCGGATGAAAATTGCGCCCTAGCCAGTCAAATCCTGGATTGGTAATCAGCGGCTTAAACGACTGAAAATACTGGGTGGCGCCGATGCCCTCATAGCCCCGCACCTGCTCCAGCGTCAGCCCTTGCTCCACCGCCATTAAGTGCGATCGCCCCGGACGGTAGGCAAAACTGGCCGGCTCAAACTTAGCTTCCATCACCGGATAGAGCACCTGCAACAGCGCCTGCTGGACAATGCGGTCTCTCACAGTGGGCACGCCCAACTCGCGCCAGCCTCCCGTTCTCTTCGGCACGAAGAGCTGTCGCAGTGGCATCGGTCGATACGTGCCAGCAGCCACTGCCCGCCTCAAAGTCGTCAGCGCCCTTACCTTATGGCGACCAAACTCAGCAATGGTCTCACCATCAACCCCAGCACAGCCCTGATTCGTCGCGACTTTATCCCAGGCCAGCTCGAAGTTGCTCGGTTCCAGGAAACGATCTCTGAGGGACGGCACGATTAAACTCCTGAACTTCAAAGTTTTTGCCTATCTCCAAGTCCCTCTCCCAGTTGTGGGAGAGGGATTTAGGGAGAGGGCCCCAACTGCTCTGACTCCCAACCTGCCCTACCAAACTCTAAGGACAAAAGCATTAGTCTGGCCGTTGGCTTGCTCGGGTATCCCTCCATCCCCTGGCCCCTTCCTCCCAATCTGGGAGGAAGGGGGAGCGATTAAAGCGGAAAGGGGAAGAGCAATTCTGAAACTTGGGGTGTTGGGGAAAAATCTAGAAGGGGCATTTTCAGAAGACCGTTATTGCTCAACAGCAAACCAATGGGTACTCACCAAACTCCAAAAAAATGGCATGTTTCCCCCGCCTTGCGGCACAAAATGGTGGGCGTTGCCAGGAACCTACGGCAAAGACAGACCCCGACCGAGCAAATCCTGTGGTACCATCTACGCCGTAAACAAAGAGGCTACAAAGTACGGCGACAGCAGCCGATCGGCCCCTTTGTCGTCGATTTCTATATACCCCAGCGTTTCTAGCTGTGCCTGTCGTTGGCGATCGCGATCGGGCTGATGGTCATGTATTGGACCGTCGATTTCAATGATGAGTCGTGACTGGGGTATAT
>JAAHIC010000577.1 GCA_010671965.1 Leptolyngbya sp. SIO4C5 | reverse complement strand
CTGAAAAGCAGATTCTTGATTTGTGAAAAAACAAAAAGTTTTATCTGCAAGTGATTCAGCTGATTTTATCGCTTCAATTCGCGGCATTGTGAATCACTTTTAACTAACAGAAAAATTACGATTTGCTTGATGAATTTGAGTCAGGCATGAGTTATTTTATCGGCCTTCTATTATTTTTGTGCGGCAATGTTTTTGACGTATCTAACTATTTGCTGAAAATAAAAGATTTCAATCGCACAGCAGAAATTTTGCTATTAGCTGAAACGACTTCACCTCCACCTGCACCTCCCTTTGAACGAGGTGCAGGCGGTAGCCGATAGCTCTATAAAAGTATCTTTTCTATCATCTTTTTGAATAAGCCAGCCACTATAGAGATATCAAGTAATGGCGCAGTTTTCAATGTGACGCGATGCAAAAGCGGACATGGCTATCTGAATAGTGCAGAAAACCTCTGGGAGTCTCAGGCAACAACGCCATCTGAAAGCACAAGTAGAAAAGCTATTTTTTAATCACCCAATCCAAAGAAAAATAGATGCCTTGCTCCTGCAGGGTATTGCCATCTTGATTGACATCGATCAGCGGATAGCCATAGTCAAGCCGCATTCTAACGCTGGGATCAATCTGCCAGCGTAGGCCAACCCCCAAACTTAGGAGTTCTTCTATCGCAGCGTCTTGATTCCAGCCGATACCGCCTTCTAGAAATGGGGAGAGCTGCAGCTCTCCTGGAATTGCTGAAAGGGGAAGACGCAGTTCTACAGATCCTGTTACGCCGTTATCTGTGACAAATTGGTTATCGCGGTAGCCCCTGACAGAGTTGATTCCTCCAAAACTAAACTGCTCTAAAGACAGCAGCGAATTTGGAGTGAGCTGGGCAGCCACGCGCGTGACGAGAAGATTTCTAGAAGACAGGCGCTGTACCCACTGAAACTGGCCAAGCCAGCTAAAAAACCGTCCATCTGGCGCGCCATTGTTGATAGTGGCATCAAAAGCATCAAGACCAAAACTAAACTGCGATCGCGCAGCCAGTACTCGATCGGGCGTTCTATCCGTCCAGTCCTGAAAGAAACGTACGACACTGACTTTGGCTTCTCCTGCCTCAGCTCCGGGGGAGAACGAGAAGGGAATGTCGTCAAAAATGAAGGTCTGACTGCGGCGCAGATCAAAAGCAAGTCCTAACGCGAATTCACTGTTAGGCGATTGCGACAGGGGCTGCCGGGCGCTGAGGGAAAACGTGCGGCTGTTGCTGCGGATGCCGAGCAGATCAAAGTTATCTTCAATGATGCGGCTGTTGGCTGTGGTGGCCCGAAAGGTGAGGCTGCCATCCTGCGGCGTGACTGGAACGGTGTAGCTAAAGTCGTAGTTGTTGAGGCCACGGGTAAGGCTATAGCTGAAGTCGAGGCGATCGCCCAAACCCAGCAAATTGGTATAGCTAATAAAAGGCGCTATCTGAGCTGAGCCGGAACTAGGAGAACGATAGTTATTGGCGCTGACGCCGAGGGTCAGCGGTGGGGCTTCACGGATTTCTAGCAGCAGAATGCTCTGACCGGGGCCGGAACCGGCGAGAAGCTGAGCATCCACTCTGCTAATCAGCGGATCGAGCTGCAGAAGCTGCAGAGATTCTTCAATGTCCTGTTGTCTAATAGGCTGATTGACACGCAAGCGAATGCGATCGCGGATGTACCGTTCCCGCAGACGAGTGAGGCCAGTAATCTGCAGCGTTTCCAGATCTCCTTCCACCACCTGAATCTGTACAATGCTGCCATCAGCAAAGGTCTGCTCAGGCAAAAAGGCGCCAGAGGTGACGTAGCCTGAATTGATGTAGGCTTGGGTGATAAAAGCTCGCAGCGCTAGCAGCTCCTCTAAAGTCACTTCCTGCCCTGTGAGGGCCGCTATGCGGTCTGCCACAGAAATCGTCTCTCCCTCGACGTCGAGACTTAGCTGATCTGGATCTATCGTCATTCCCCGTAGCTCAATTTCGCCCACCTGAAAGCGGAGGGTTTCGCCAGCTTCAGCCGGGAGAGGCAGCTGTGAGGGCAGTTCAAGCTGTAGGTCTGGGGTTTCTTCTGGCAGTAGGCCAGGCGGCTCGTTGGGCAGCGGCGGTTCGATTAAGGTGTCTTCTGGATTGGGGACGTCAATCGGAAGGGGTTGGGCTTGAACCGGCAGGGATGGATGTCCTAGGAAACAGTAGCTGAAGCTGGAAAAGGCTAAGTAATGCAGTAGATGCTTCATAGGGATATGAGCAACAGCGGTAAGAGAGTGAATTAGAGGAAAAAGCTGCCAGTATCTCTAGCAGCTACAGGACGCTGTATTTTTTGCAGAATAGAGGCTTGAGTGAGGTTTATCTACGCTTGAAAGATAGAGTTTGCATATAGTTTGTCAAAATATGGCTCAAGCCTCTGCGTGACTACACCATCAAGAAATCGTTGTGGGAGAGCGCTGTGGAAGGCGAGAAGCTGGCAAACTGAACGGCGGCTTGACTGCCCGAACCATCGGCGTCAAAAGAGAGGGCACCTGTACCCTGGTCATAAATAAATCGCTCATTGGCCCCCGTTGCAGATGAGCCAAGGACAAACTGGCTGCTATCAAGCAGACCCGCCATCAGGTCACTACCAAAACCGCTGGCGCTAATCAGCAGCTTGTCGCTCTGGTCTTGGGTGAAGTCAATAATGTTGTCAATTCCTTCACCGAGGCTACCGAAAAAGAACTTGTCTGCGCCTAAACCACCCTCTAGCGAGTCATTGCCTACACCACCTAGCAGCGTGTCATTACCGTCGCCAGCTAGAAGGTAGTCACTGCCAGCACCGCCTAAAAGGTAATCGTCGCCAGTCCCTCCCGAAAGTCCATCATTACCTTCGTAACCATAGAGAGAATCGTTGCCCTCATGACCATAAAGGGTGTTGTCGAAACCATTGCCATTGACAACGTTATCTAGGCTATTGCCTTGACCCGTCACAGCAGTACTTGTTTCTTCTAACGTTAAATTTTCGACATTAGCCCCTAGGACGTAATCAATGTAAGAATACACTTGGTCGAGGCCTTGACCACTGTTCTCAACAACGAAGTCCCCTGCACTATCGACGACATATTCATCATTGCCTACTCCGCCTAACATGAAGTCGTCACCCAGTCCGCCATTGATATAATCATCACCGCCATCTCCATACAAGAAGTCGTCTCCACCGTCACCGAATAGATAGTTGTTGAGACTGGTGCCGTTGATGGTGTTGTTGAGGCCGTTACCAAAGCCATCTACGGCATTACCTTGCAAAGTTAAATTTTCAACATTGGCGTCTAAGGTGTGATTGACGGAAGCATAAACCTGGTCAAGGCCCTGATCAATGCCTTCAGTGATGCGATCGCCAACGCTATCAACATAGTAAATATCGCTGCCCTCGCCGCCAAACATGAGGTCGTTACCGCTGCCGCCGCTGAGGGTGTCGTTGCCGCCATTGCCAAAAACAAAGTCGTCGCCGTCACCTGCATCTATATAGTTGCTGGCATCATTGCCGCTGATAACATTATTGAGGCTGTTACCTTGACCGCTAAGGGCAGTTCCTTGCAAAATCAGGTCTTCAACGTTGGCGCTGAGGATGTGGCTAGTGGACGCTAAGACCTGATCAAGACCCTCACCTAAGGCTTCGATAACGCGATCGCCCATGCTATCGACATGATA
>JAAHIC010000576.1 GCA_010671965.1 Leptolyngbya sp. SIO4C5 | reverse complement strand
TTCGATTCAGGTTTTGAACTAGCTGGTCAACACGCTCTCTCATAGGAATACAAGATGACTTTAAGTTGTCTAAGCTTAACGGCGATCGCGGTTAGATAGCACAGTTAAAGCAGCTTGGCAGTCGGCTTGAATCTGTTCCTTGAGGCTGTCTAAAGCGTCAAATTTCTGCTCAGGCCGCAAAAAATCTTCCAGACTAACCGTCAAGTTTTGCTCATAGAGATCGCCTGACCACTCCAAAATATGCACCTCAATCGTCTGCTGCTGCCCGTCCACCGTAGGCCGACAGCCCAAATTCATCACGCCCAGCAGCGGACGGGTTGCTAAGTCATGCCCCCTGAGATACACCCTCACCGCATAGACCCCCTGACGCGGCAAGAACTTATCGGCTGGCAGTTTGAGGTTAGCGGTCGGAAAGCCTATTGTCCTGCCCAATTTTTGGCCGGTCACCACGCGCCCAGTGAGCGTATAGGGTCTGCCCAGCAGCTTCCGAACGCGAAATAGATCGCCTGCTAGTAGGGCCTGACGGATACTAGAGCTGCTAATTCGCTCTCCTGCTAGCTTTTTGAGAGACACAATCTCTACGGGAACCCCCTGGCGGGCCGCGATCGCTCTCAGCTTTTCGGCGGTGCCTGCCCGCTGGCGGCCAAAGCGAAAGTCTACGCCCACGCTAATCTGCTGGGCCTGGAGCTGCTGCAGCAGTACGTCTTCGACAAAAGCTTCAGGCGATAGCTCGGCAAGCTGGTGATTGAAGGGCAGCAAGATGAGCTGTTCAACGCCCATGCGCTTGAGCTGCAGCGCTTTTTCATCCAGCGGCGTCAGCAGCGGGCGCGACTGCCTCGAAAAGAACTCGCGGGGATGGGGAAAAAAGGTCAGAACGGTGGCATGAGGGGGACGAGACGGCGGCGCTGAGGCAGTGGCTGATACCGAATTCTCGTGGTTAGCAAATTCAGATAGGAGATGGCTATAACCGCGTACCGTAGCCGTCGCTGGGTTTAAGGCCAGATCGCCAACAGCCAAGTCTTGTGGCTGGCGATCGCTCCGCTGCAGAATCGGTTCGATCACCTGCTGATGGCCTAAATGAACGCCATCAAAATTGCCCAGCGCGATCGCCGTCGGTGTTTTAGCCGTGCTTGTCGAAGAAGTAACCCACACGCTTTACATTTTTACACAATATGAATAGCCTACCGCTATTTTGCGGTGAATCAGCCGCTTTTGCCCTAGCAGCGATCGCACTTTCCTCTAAAATCTTGAGGATACTTGAGGATAATTGAGGCTCTCGATGTTCAAGTATGCTGTCAGCTAGGGGCGACGATTCTCGCCTCGAGCAATGAACGGCTCGCCTCAGAAGTCGGAATGCAGCGGTTGACTGTCTAAGCAGCGGCTGTTTTAGCCGTGGCTAGCAGGTCTAGGGTCATCCCTTCACGGGCAATGGTGCTGTTGGGAAAAGCCGCCGCCGTTTGCTCACTGATCTCATCCATAAAGTCATCGCTGTGGAGCGGATCGTGGTGAAAAATAATCAGCCGCTTGGCCTTGGCTGCTTTGGCCACCTTTACAGCTTCTTGCCAAGTCGAATGGCCCCAGCCAACCTTGCTGGTTTTGGGATTGTGATACTCTTCGTCGGTGTAAGTGGCGTCGTAGATAACCAGGTCTGCCTCGCGGGCGAGCCAGAGGACGTTTTCGTCTAGGCGATCGGGGAAATGCTCGGTATCGCTGATATAGGCGACTGAATGGCCGTTCCAGCTCACGCGGTAGCCAATGGCTTCACCAGGGTGGTTGAGCAGCGCGTTCTCAATCAGGACATCGCCAAGCTGCACTTTTTCACCAATTTCGAGATCGCAAAACTTGAGTTCAGCCCCCATAATCTGCAGCGGCACCGGGAAGTTGGGGTGCAGCATTTGATCGTTGAGGCGCTGCTCGATTGTGGAGCCGTTGGGAGCGATCGCCCCGTAAATATAAA
Source organism: Leptolyngbya sp. SIO4C5 (assembly GCA_010671965.1). GTDB lineage: Bacteria > Cyanobacteriota > Cyanobacteriia > Phormidesmidales > Phormidesmidaceae > Sphaerothrix > Sphaerothrix gracilis. Next base: position 1,723 of record JAAHIC010000576.1, on the reverse strand, counting down.
ACCTATTGCTGGGGACAAAAGCCGGCACAAAGAAAGGAAAGCCCTGAATGTGATCCCAGTGAGAATGGGTGAAGAACATATGAGCTTCAATCGGCAGTTCTGCCATTAGCTGCTGCCCTAATTCTCTCAGGCCAGTTCCCCCATCAAAAACCAGGCGCTGCCCGGCAATTTGCATCTCAATACAGGAAGTGTTACCGCCATAGCGCACTGTTTGAGGGCCAGGACAAGCGATGCTGCCTCGCACGCCCCAAAACTTGACTAAAAACTGATTCTGCACGTTAGACATGAGTCCTTATCTGCGCCAACTGGTTAACAAGTTCGGTAACGGCACCACCCTTTTCTGTTGTCTTCTCCATATTAATAAAAAATTAATGGAAATCTATTGCAACAGAGGCACATTTGCGGAAGTTAGTGCTTATAGAGAGTGATGGGAAGTCAGGCACTCCGGGGCTTTTCATACGCTAGCTTAAAACAGACAGACAGGCGGCCAGAAATTCGTAATTTTTGCTAAAGCTTACGGGGCACCTAGTAGCTGTTTTACGTTGGGCTTTAACCCTAGATTTACTCTGGGTTTACCTGATTTTGCGCTAAGCCAGGGAGCGCCGCTAGCCACTGATTCAGCACCGACAGGCCCGTAGCCGAGGTGAGATTATATTGCAGTGGCGTGATTGTGATGTAGTTTGCTTGAATAGCCTGGACGTCTGCAGGTACGGAAACTTTTCCGGTTTTAACAGACGCGGTCTGCAGCTCTGACTCTGGTTTACTTTGCCAGCTATCTGCAGGGTTATTCACCTCTTCCATCACTTCCCCAGCTAGCCAATAGTAGGTTTTACCCCGTGGATCAACCCGCTTCTCAAACAGATCGACATATCGGCGTAGCCCTTGGTGGGTAATTTTGACACCCTGGATATCAGCCTCATCTACAGGCGGGATATTGACGTTCAGCAATACCCCAGCGCCGAGCGTATTGTTCCCTAAATGATCGACTAATATCCGAGCAAAATTAGCGCCAGGCTGAAACTCCTGCGACTTAAAGCCAGCCAAACTGAAGGCCACCGATGGAATTCCCTCAATCACGCCTTCCATCGCGGCTGAGACTGTCCCAGAATAGAGAACATCAGTGCCTAAGTTAGCACCGTGGTTGATGCCAGAAAGGACAAAATCTGGCGGCGTATCTAGCAGGGCTCCTAAAGCCAGCTTGACGCAGTCTGAAGGCGTACCAGAGCAGGCCCAAGCCTGGACTTGAGGATGAAAGACCGATTCAATCACTTCGGCGCGAATGGGTTTGTGCAGCGTCAGGCCGTGGCCTGTGGCCGATCGCTCGCGATCGGGACATACCACTGTTACTTCGTGCCCGGCGGCGGCTAGCGTATTGGCCAGGGTGCGGATTCCTAGGGCAAAAATACCGTCATCATTGCTGACTAGAATTTTCATAGTTGATTCATGATTCAGTAAGCTAATTCGGCTAGGGCAAAAAGTAGAGAGAAGCTATGAGTCTGAACCCTGAACCCAATACACTGGGTAATATAGAGGGACTCTGTCAACATAGCTTAACTGCTTTAGTCAACGACCTGATAGTTGCATGGGCCAACCGCTTGAGATTGAGACGGATATTTGAAACAGTAGATTGAGACTATATTGTTTAGCCGAAGTTCACGAGCATGACCACTGCCCATCCCGATTTAGAAACCCAGCTACAGTCGCTAGAGCAGTTAAGCTATGA
>JAAHIC010000575.1 GCA_010671965.1 Leptolyngbya sp. SIO4C5 | reverse complement strand
TAGCTGATCCAAGCCAAAAGTTGGCACTTGGATCAGCTCCAGCTCATGTTTGTGGATGCGGCAGTTTTAGGCATGTTGGGCTGTATTGATGCCCTGCTGACTTCGTTAGTGGCCGATAGTCTGACTCGCACCGAGCACAATTCTAATAAAGAGCTGATTGGCCAAGGTTTAGGCAACCTGATGTCGGGTCTGTTCGGCGGGATCGCCGGGGCCGGGGCCACGATGGGAACGGTGGTTAATATTCAAACCGGGGGCCGAACAGCGCTGTCTGGTTTAGTCCGGGCTGGGGTCTTGCTGGTGGTAATTCTGGGAGCGGCTAATCTAGCGGCGACGATTCCCCTGGCGGTTTTAGCTGGAATTGCCCTAAAAGTGGGTATCGACATTATTGACTGGGGCTTTTTGAAGCGGGCCCATGAAATCTCGATCAAAGGCTCCCTGATTATGTACGGGGTGATCTTGCTGACGGTGTTAGTGGATCTGATTGCCGCTGTGGGCATTGGTGTCTTTGTCGCGAACATTTTGACAATTGACCGTCTGAGTCAGCTTCGAGCCGAGTCGGTTAAAGCGATTACCGATGCTGATGATGCCATTTTGCTGGAACCCGATGAAAAGCGCTGGCTAGATGAGGCCAACGGTCGAGTGCTGCTGTTTCAGCTTAGCGGCCCCATGATTTTTGGCGTAGCCAAGGCGATCGCCCGTGAACACAATGCTATCCGCGACTGTGACGCCATTGTCTTTGATTTGAGCAATGTGCCTCACCTAGGCGTCACCGCTTCCCTCACCTTGGAAAATGCCGTTCAAGAAGCGGTTGAGAAAGAGCGTCAGGTCTTTATTGTGGGAGCTTCTGGACAAACTAAGCGCCGTCTAGAGAAGCTCAAAGTGTTCAGCCTGGTTCCCCCAGATCACCTATACATGGATCGCGCGGCGGCTTTAAGAGATGCCGTAGCCACTGTCTTTCCGGACTTAAATCAGCTGGCCTCCGAACCGGGTTCCTCTGTCCCACCGCAACGGAGGGTTTAGACCATGCCGTGGTTGATACTGCTGTCACTGGCTTTGATTTTGACCAGCTTAGGCCGGTATTTGACGCAGGCAGATGAGGTTTACGCGATCGCTGTCTACAGTGCCGGAATCCTAAGTGCTCTCTGGGGCTTGGCGATCGCCCCTAGCACTCTCTTACTCAGTATCAGCATTGTGGCATTTGGCTGGTTGCAAATGAGTTCCCTGGCAAGCGAATGAGCCTGTTTGATGACTCGGTATGTTGCTTTTTGGAGAATATTTTTATGCAGTTGGAGATAACTTCGGGCTTGTTAGCCGATTGGATTGATGTGTGGCCGTCACCCCCTTGGGTTCTAGCGGCCACCCCCGAAGCGGACTATGCTTCGTTTGTGATTACGGGCGTCTTGCTGAGCCTGATTGTGGTGTACCTAGCTAGTAAGCTGGGGGGCGAGTTCTCTAAGCGGCTAAACTTGCCGCCGGTTTTAGGAGAGCTTATTGGCGGCGTTCTTGTCGGTGTTTCAGCCCTGCACTTGCTCCTCTTCCCAGAAAACGGGGTGGCCACAGATTCCGCCATCATCAGCATTTTGCAGCAGTTCGGTCAGCTAGATGCCGCCGCTGTGACCCACATCTTCCAGAGTCAAAGCGAGGTAATTTCTGTCTTAGCTGAGCTAGGCGTCATCGTACTCCTGTTTGAAATTGGCTTAGAGTCCGACCTGCGGGAGTTGGGCAAGGTTGGCTACCAGGCAGCAGTTGTAGCAGTGGTCGGCGTAGCGGCTCCTTTCATCTTGGGTACGGTGGGGCTAGTGATGCTATTTCATGTAGCGGTGATTCCGGCCATTTTTGCCGGAGCAGCGCTAACGGCGACCAGCATTGGCATTACCTCTAAAGTCTTGTCAGAATTAGGACAGCTTAAGTCAACGGAAGGTCAAATTATTGTCGGGGCGGCAGTGATTGACGACGTCCTCGGCATCATTGTGCTAGCTGTTGTCGCCAGTTTAGCCAAAACCGGCGAGGTAGACTTGCTGAATGTGGTCTATCTCATCATCAGCGCCAGTGCCTTCCTGCTGGGAGCTATTCTGCTCGGTAAGTTCTTTAATCAAAGCTTTGTGGCGATCGCTGACAAGCTGCAAACGCGCGGTGCCCTGCTGATTCCGGCCTTTACGTTTGCCTTAGTGATGGCGGTGCTTGCCAATATTATCCATTTAGAGGCAATTTTAGGCGCTTTCGCTGCTGGTCTGGTGCTGGATGAAACCGATAAGCGTAAGGAGTTGGATCAGCAGGTGATGCCGATTGCCGATCTGCTGGTGCCCATTTTCTTTGTGACCGTAGGGGCCAAGGCTGACCTCAGCGTTTTGAATCCGGCAGTGGCGGAAAATAGAGCCGGTTTGATTATTGCGGCTTTCTTGATTGTGGTGGCAATTGTGGGCAAAATCGTCACAGGCTGGGCCGTGTTTGGTCAGCCCGATGTCAATCGTCTAGCCGTTGGTGTCGGCATGATTCCGCGCGGGGAAGTAGGCTTAGTTTTTGCCGGAATTGGCTCTGCCAGCGGCGTATTAGATCGCCCCTTAGAAGCCGCTATCATCGTCATGGTAATTTTGACCACCTTTCTGGCACCGCCCTTACTGCAATTTTCTCTCAAAGACCAGTCGGAAGCGGTTCTTGCCGAAGAGGTCACGCTGTCTACCTCTAAATGATTCGTCAATGCCCTGCCTATAGCTTCAGGGCTTGAGCAGTCAGGATTGTTTCTGAACCTGAGCTTTTACAAATTTGACCTTGCCCCGAAAAAGCGCAGATTTTCTCTGTGACTCATTCTGTGAAGAATGTCTTGTTTTTCGGGGTAAGATTACTTTCTTTAATTCATATCCAAAATTCATACCCAAAATGAGCTTTTTTTGTCTCTCCTCTCCTGCTCTACACTATATCCCTGATTAACCCAACCATACCGCCAGCAGCCCGCCGCCTAGCCAGATATAAGAGGCGATCGCCAACCAAAATAAGACTGTCTCCACAATACTCCGCCCGCCGCCGTGATCGTGCCCTGATTTGGATTCATCGCTGAACCGTAGTCCAGCTAGAATGCCAGTGATTGCCAGAAAGGCCAGATTGAGGAAAAACGTATAGTCAATGGCAAAGCGGTTTTCCTGACCGCTGCCACCGCTAGCCCCCTGGGGCAAAATTCCCAGCAGGCTAAAGCCGTAGTGCAGCACTAAAGAAGTAGCAATCAGCGCCGCAAACAACAGCCCCAAAATATACAGCGCCATCTTCCAGCCGTAGTATTTAGCGTTGACCCGAATGACTGGAAACACCACTAGGTCACTAAAGATGAAGGCCATGACCCCGCCAAAGCTGACACCGTTGCCGTAGAGAATGGCCGCCAGAGGAATATTGCCCATTGAGCCAATGAAGGTAAAGAAAGCCGCGATAGGGCCGATGATAATATTCTCCAATACGGCTAAAAAACTGAGGCCACCATCCTGACCTGCCCCTATAAACAGAGTTTGAAAAAAGGCTGGGGGCACAAAAGCGGAAATAATTCCGGCGATGGTGAAGCCTACCGTCACGTCTTTCCAGACCATGCCCCATTCCATGAAGTATTTGCGGGCTACCTGCTCCCAGCCTTCTTGGCTTTGCAGCTTCTCTTTCCAGTTGGTTTGCCCCTCTCCGCTCTCATCTTCCCCTTCCTGCA
>JAAHIC010000574.1 GCA_010671965.1 Leptolyngbya sp. SIO4C5 | reverse complement strand
TTTTAGGATTTGTTTGGTTAGCGTCGCTGTTAGGGAGCTTTTTCACTCCCCAGCATCTGACTCAACCTCCCAACAAAGAAGCGCCCCAGCGGTCTTTAATCCCCACTTCTATCGGTCACATCTTGACCCTAGTGGGGCAACACCTCAAACCCAGCGACTCTGTTTTACGAGTTTCAGCAGCCCACAGCTCTTACACGCCACACGGAAGCTTCTTGGGCAGCTCCACAGCATTTTCTAGCCAGCCCGCCGTCTCTTCCAGTTACCTTTTACATCCAGATTCGGCCTCATCCGGTAATTTTTCAACTTTCTTAACTGTTGGAGAAGACTACTCGCCCCCTGTCCAGGCTTGGTTTCAAGGGTTTGAGCGGCTGATTGTCCGGGCAAAGCTGATTGAGAACGCGGCGTTTGCGAGCGCGGATGTGGTATCCCCACCCGTCGGCCAAGATGCTTTGGCGTTTGATCCTGGGGCTGCTATCTCTCTAGAGCAGCCTGAAGAGGAAGAAAGTGGCGTTCTACTGTCGGGCACAATAGCGCAAGCTTCCACCGTCAAGGCGTCTAGCCTGCAGCGCTGGACTTCTATCGCTGATATTCAGGTCATTGAGGCCACTACAAAGTCGGCGGCTACCGCAGCCCGCCCATCGTCAGCAAAATCCCGGCAGCTAGCCTTGCTAAAGCAGTGTTCTAAGTGGCGTCCTAGTCATGCTGCTGAGCGCTCCCGGAATCAAGCAGTGCATCAAATCTGGGTGAAAGGACGTTTAATAGGCGGCCTGCCCGATGAAGCCCAGGCTTATCAGCTCGCTAATAGACTACGGCACCTGCTGCAAGAGCAAGTTTTGCGACCTGAAGCCCTGAAGCTCGGACGCCTGAAGGGCAGTCCGGCAGTCCGGATAGACAACGAGATCCTTTTTGCCACCGATGAGCTAGCGGCAGACTTGGAGCAGCAGCAGTGGCTAGCGATTAAATGGGTGGATCAGCTACGCATGGCTCTCGGCGGTGAGCCACTGGATTTAGGATCAATTCAGGCGTTTTTAGCAGGTTTGACTGAGAGCCAAGATCAGTTCTATGGCACGGCTTCCTGGTACGGCCCCTATTTCCACGGTCGGCAAACCGCAACTGGCGAAATCTTTGACCAAAATGCCCTCACAGCCGCTCATAAAACCCTGCCTTTTGGCACCCGCTTAAAGATTACCAACCGCCTGAACGAGCGCAGCGTGGTAGTCCGCATTAACGATCGCGGCCCCTACATTGGTCAGCGCTCTATTGATCTATCACGCGCCGCCGCCCGCTGCTTGGGCAGTGAGGGGACTGGCGTTATTCCCTATGAGGCGGTGATTTTACAGCCTGTGCCCGAAACAACGGGGGCCGAAGAAACGCTTGACGCCTCCAATCGCCGCCGTGAACTACAGGCTCGGCGGTAGGGCGTTTCTATGTAGGGCGTTTCTATGAAAAACCCCAGCGGTCAAGCAGCATGAGGGTGTGCTGGCAGAGCTGGGGTAGTCAAGTCATTCTCCTGATTTGAGGATGCCCACTTGGCTAGGGTAAGCAACAGGCTAGAGCGGGAGATTAAACTACAGCCTGCCACAACAGAAAAGCCCCCATGCCGACAATAATTGTCAGCAGCAGATTTTTGCGCCAAAGTCCTACAGCGAGTGCGGCGATCGCCCCGATGAGGCGCGGATTGTCTAGTCCTAGCCAAACTGCGTTCTCCTCAACTAGAACCGCAGGCACGACGATTGCAGTCAGCACCGCTGGCGGCACGTAGTTGAGAGCCTGCAGCAGGCGCGGCGACAGCGTGAAGCGTCCGCTCATGGCCAGTAGCGGATAGCGAATTAGAAAAGTGACTAGGGCCATACCGCCAATCAAAGCGATTTCCGGCATCATTGGGCTTGCCCTCCTGGCTTGAGTTGGCTTTCAGCAATCATGCCGGTGGTCACGCCCGCGATCGCCGCTACGATCAGTCCGAGCTGGTGCGGCAGCGATCGCGCCGCTACAGCCGTCACTCCGGCCACAATTACGGTCGCCACCATAGGGCGATTCGTCAGATAGGGAATTGTCATACCGATAAAGGTCGCCACCATAGCAAAGTCCAGCCCCCAAGCAGCGGCATTAGGGAGGTTTTGGCCCAGGGTAAGTCCCAGCAGAGTGCTGAGCTGCCAGTTGCCGTACATCGCCAAGGCGGAACCTAGATGGAACCAGTGTTTGTAAGGGGAGCGATCGCCTTGACGATAGCGCTGGATTGCCACCATGAAGGTTTCATCAGTGAGCCAAAAGCCCAGCCCTAGCTTCCAATTCTGGGGCAGCCCTTTTAGATAAGGCACTAGCCCCACTGAATAGAGCAGGTGCCGCAGATTCACCACCCAGGTCGTCAGCACAATGAGGCCAACGGGCGTACCCGCGCCCAGCAGCCCCAAGGCAATGAACTGGGAAGATCCGGCAAAGACAAAGGCTGACATGGCTAAGGTGCCGACAAAGGACAAACCGTTAGTTTGGGCCAGCGTGCCGAAGATGATACCAAAGGGGATAGCCCCGACAATCAGGGGAATTGTCTGCCTCGCCCCGGCCCGAAACTCCTGCCAGGGAGACAGTTCAGAAGTATTAGACGCGATCGCCATCATTCACCAGTAGGCTCCAAACCTATCGCTACGCCCCAACTTTAAGCTGGCGGTTCTGGCAGCGTCTTGAACGTTTTTGCAGTTTTTAGAGACTGGGGCAGAGAAAAGAAGGGCGGTTTGCTAGCAGCCTGCCTGGTACTGTCCCGGCGTCACCCCGACCCATCGTTTAAAGTGCCGGGTTAAATGACTTTGATCGGCAAAGCCGGTGTCAGCAGCCACCACGGCTAGCGGTACACCCGTGGCAATTAGTCGCTTAGCCTGCTGCACCCGCACTTGAATCAGGTATTGGTGAGGCGGCAGACCCCACTCGCGCCGAAACAGTCGCAGCAGTTTGAGCGGCGGCAGGTTGACGGTTTGGGCTAGCTGATCCAGGGTGACGGGGTCTAAATAGTGATCAGTTAAATAGGCTCTGGCCTGCTGGGCCAATGGGCGATCGCGGCGGGTTTTAGCAATGGGCGATCGCGTGTCGCCGTATCGCTGCACCATGTAGCTGGCTAGCCACAGCCACTGGGATTCCCGCGCCAAAGGGTCAGCCTCTTGTTCTAGCATGTGATGAAATATCCGAAACTGTTGCACCAAGGCGCGATCGCAAATCACAGGCTTTGCAAAGAAGGGCACCTGAGTGGCTGGTAGGTTTAGGGCAGCGGCGGCCTGCTGCATCAGCGCAACGAGGGGATAGATCATGCGGTAGCGCCAGCCGTCCTCCTGACCGGCATAGCCTGTATGCACTTCACCTGGATGAATCACCACCAGCGCCCCGGCGGGAGCCTGATGGGTGCTGCCGCGATAGGCAAAGGCTTCGACTCCAGACTCAATCACGCCGATGGCGTACCCTTCGTGGCTGTGGCGGCTGAAGGAATGGGTGATGTAGGTTGCCTTGAGCACCTCCATTCCGGCAAGGAGGCGATCGCGCCAAAAGGTGACTGATTCTTGTTTCATGTCTAGGTGCCTATGCTAGCAAAGGCAGTTGTTGCAGAATCTCTTCAGTTGACAAAATTGTGGCATATTCACCCGATAGGTTTGCCAGGGACATGGCATCTAGCCGCAGCGGTTCACGCCATGTCCCTGGCA
>JAAHIC010000573.1 GCA_010671965.1 Leptolyngbya sp. SIO4C5 | reverse complement strand
GTTGGTGACGGGGGCTCAGACGTTTGCTCTGCCGATCTGGGCATCAACGTCAACGTGACGCTGATGCCCTCACTGATGGCCTGCTCAATCGCAGGAACACCCTCCGGCGTGCCGGGGATCTTGATCATCAGGTTAGGACGATCTAGCGCTTTGAAATAGCGCTGCGCTTCCTCCAGAGTCCCTTCGGTGTCGCGGGCCAAACTGGGACGGACTTCTAAGCTAACGTAGCCGTCCAGGCCACCTGTCTCTTGATAGATGGGCATGAGCGTATCGCAGGCGTGGCGGATGTCTTCAAATACCAGCGCCTCGTAGATTTCTTCGACTGACTGACCGGCTCGGATGCCAGCTTCAATCGCTTCGTCATACACCGCATTTCCGGCGATCGCTTTTTGGAAAATTGCCGGATTAGAGGTGATCCCATGCACATCCCGGCTCTCAATCAGCTTTTCTAGCTCACCGGATTGCAAAATATCGCGGCTGAGATTGTCCATCCAAACGCTTTGACCGTAATCTTTGAGATGGAGAATTGGATTATCTGCAGTAGCAGTCATATAGTTAGATATCTCCCGATAACGTTACAACAATTTTTTCGCGAGCAGGCAGGTAGCTGTCTGCCTAGATTTAAGGATTGGAGGTCGTCAGCTCCGCTGCTTCCCGCTGCCGCTCACTGACGAAAGACTCGACTAGCGCTACATCCTCAACACTGCCAATTACTAAGGGCGTCCGGGCGTGCAGCTTATCTGGCACCACCTCTAGAATTCGCTGAGAACCCGTGCTAGCTTTTCCCCCCGCTTGTTCAGCTAGATAGGCCAGAGGGGCCGTTTCGTAGAGTAAACGGAGCTTACCTTCGGGCTTTTTGATCGTGCCGGGGTAGAGAAACACACCGCCCTGCATCAGAATGCGGTGAAAATCTCCTACTAGCGCACCGCTGTAGCGGGCCGAGTAGCCGTCATGTCTATGAACATAGCGAATAAAATCGCGATAGGAATCCTCCCACTGCCAGAAATTCCCTTCATTGACGCTGTAGGTAGGGCCGTGTTCGGGGATCCGAATATTTTCACTGGAGAGAATAAACTCGCCTAGGCTGGGGTCTAAGGTGAAGGCGTGAACGCCGTGGCCAATGGAATAGACCAAAACGGTGCTAGGCCCATAGAGAATGTAGCCAGCCGCAATTTGCTCATGTCCGTTTTGCAGCAGGTCTGAGGCACTTTGATCGGCATCATCCCCAACCTGCTGCCGAATGGCAAAAATAGACCCCACATTGAGGTTAATATCGACGTTTGAAGAACCATCGATCGGATCGTAAAGCAGCGTGTAGCGACCCACCGGGCAGTTTTCCGGAATATAGTAGGGCTTATCCATCTCTTCAGACGCCAGACGGCAGACTAAGCCACTTTGCTTGAAGACTGAAATGAATACGTCGTTGGCGTAAACGTCCATGCGTTTGACTTCTTCCCCCTGAACGTTAGTGCGTCCAGTAAAGCCCAAGGCATCTTCCATCAGGCCAGCGCGGGTCAGCCGTCGGGCCGTCAGCTTGCCAGCTAGGGCAATCCGGTTCATGAGGGCGCTTAGATCTTGGGCCTCAGGTCCGAAGCTGTGAAGCTGCTCCAAAACGTGACGCGACAGGGTCATGCAGTCTCGATCTAAAGCCGCTGCCTGGGCTGGCTGGTAGCCATCAACCATGTAGTTTTCCTCCTAAAATTTGCGTTCTCTAGGGCAGAGACGCTGTTAATACATCAGTTAACAAATTGATTTTGATCTGCCACCGCCCATTGGTTCCATATTAGGGAGGCATTTTAAAGAGCGAGACTAAGCTTTAGATGAACTATAGAAATGCGATCGCAATTTGCTTGCTTTCTACGGCTTCAGCCTATCTGCTTTGTAAAACTTGATGATTAAAAAAAGGTTATGAAACGAGTTCAGTTTCACCGTTTATTTGCTTCAGAAAAGGGTAGTAAGTGCCTGTAAAAGTCCACAGCCCTAGCTTCAAGCTACTTTGTCGGCGTCAGTTTAATATCTCCCCAGGGCACCACACAGCGCCAAAAATGAACAGACAATGACATAGAAACAGTCAGGATTGTAGAGGCTGAGCAGAAATATTTTAAGTTTTCTAGATAACAGCTTTTTTTAGCTCCGAATACCGGATAGTTTTGATAGCTCAAAACTAGAGAGTCATTCTATGGGCAATATCAAGCGAATTGGCATTCTGACTAGCGGGGGAGACTGCGCCGGGCTAAACGCGGTGATTCGGGCCGTGACCCATCGGGCCATTGGCACCTATGACTGGGAGGTATTTGGCATTTGCCGCGCTACGCACGGTCTTATGCGTCGCCCACCGGAATACACGCAGTTCAGCCTATCAGACACCTATCCGCTGCTGACTTTAGGTGGCACAGTTTTGGGAACCACCAATAAAGGCAATCCTTTCGCCTATCCCATGCCAGATGGCAGTCTGCGCGATCGCTCTGAAGAAATTATTGCGGGCTATCATCAGATGAATCTAGACGCCCTGATTGGCATTGGCGGGGATGGCAGCTTAGCCATTTTGCGCAAGCTGGCCCAGCAGGGCAACATCAATCTGGTGGCGATTCCTAAGACTATTGACAACGATCTAGGCAGTACTGAACGCTCCGTCGGCTTCGATACAGCCGTCAATATTGCGACTGAGGCGTTAGAGCGCCTGCACTTTACGGCAGCTAGCCATTCCCGCGTCATGATCTTAGAAGTCATGGGGCGAGATGCCGGTCATATTGCCCTCAACGCGGGCATTGCGGGTGGGGCTGACATTATTCTGATTCCAGAAATTGCCTACTCAATTAAGAATGTCTGTCAGGCCATTGAGCGGCTGAATCAGCGAGGCCGTAATTTTGCCCTAATGGTGGTGGCTGAGTCGGTTTGTGATGAATCTGGCTGCAAAGTGACTCAGACCAATCGGCTGGGGCAGTGCCGTTTGGGCGGGATTGGTCAGTATTTAGCCGACACGATTTCTGACTGTAGCGGCGCTGAAACGCGAGTAACGGTATTGGGCCATGTGCAGCGGGGCGGCATTCCCTCACCACTCGATCGCGTATTGGCCAGCGCTTTTGGGGTCGCTGCCGTCGATTTGATTGCTGAAGGTAAGTTTGATCACATGGTGAGCTGGCGCGATCGCGATGTTGCCAGCGTTCCCATTGCCGAGGCGATCGCCCAGTATAGAGCGGTTGATCCCCATGACATTCTGGTGAGGACGGCCCGTTCCATTGGCATTTGCCTAGGGGACAGCTAGCTATTGCCTAAAACTCTGGTTGCGCTGGGGATTGCCGAGCTGATAGAGGGGCTGATCGAAGTTAACGCTGGGCTGAAGGCGATCGGAAACCGTTACCGCATTGCCCCAGTGCTGCTGCAGCGCCTTCAGCAGATTGTCTTGTCCCTGGCGCAGCCCTTCCAGGTTGCCGCCCTGATTGAGAATGGCAAACCAGACCAGACCGCGATCGCGGGTGGGAAAAACTCCTGCTAAAGAGCTGACGGTGGCTAGACTTCCGGTTTTGAGCGCGGCGTGGGCGGGTAAATCGCGGTAGGCCAAAGTGCCAGTGTCGCGACCTGCTACTGGTAAAACATCCGCAACGGTGTATCCCTGCCTCTGCAGCATTTGATCTAAGGTCGTCAGCATGGCAGTTGCCATGCTGACGACCTTAGATCAAATGCTGCAGAGGCAGG
>JAAHIC010000572.1 GCA_010671965.1 Leptolyngbya sp. SIO4C5 | reverse complement strand
TCTAGCTTTTGGCCCTAAATTTTGCAGCTATCTGATTTGGGCGTCAAGCAAGCGAGCATATTCCGCCTTGACCAGGCTGTAGCACTCACAGGTAGCCGATTCCAGCGCTGTGCGATCCAAAATTTTGATTTGGCCTCGGTTGTACTGGATGATGCCAGCTTTTTGCAAGATGCCGGCTGCGACTGTGACGCTGGCGCGACGGGTACCCAACATGCTGGACAAAAAGTCTTGAGTAAGGTCTAAGGTATCCAATCGCACAGAGTCCTGTGACTGCAAAAGCCAGCGGGCTAGTCGTTCTTCTGTAGAATGAAAGCGATTGCAGGCGGCTGTTTGACTGATTTGTGACAGCAGCGCCTGGGTATAACGCAGCAGCAGCTTTTGCAGTGCCCCGCCTCGCTCAAATTCGGACTTAAGCACAGAGGCGTCCAAAGCGATCGCGCTGCCTGCAATTTGCACAATGGCGCGGCTAGAGTCGTACTGCCCGCCCAAGTAAACCGGATAGCCGACTATGCCATCATTGCCCACGATACCCGCTTCAATAGTCGAGCTGTTTTCCATGATTTGTACCAGTGAAACCATGGACTGGCTAGGGAAGTAGACCGTTGCAATCGGTTCAGTCGGTTCGTACAAAATCTGTCCTAGAGCCAGCTCCACCCGTCTAAAATGAGGTGACAGTCGCAGATAGTCTGCTTCGGGTAGAGCTGCCAGCAAATAGTTCGCCACATCTGACAGGGGTGACTCAGACTGGCTTCGATCTGGTCCGTTGGGAGAAAAAGGCATAGTCTACGCCTCATAGATTGTGCGGCTAATAGCCTGTAGCCGTACCTGTTCTGCCTGCAGTAGCGCATAGCATTTACACGCACTCTGCTCTAGCGCTGGGCGATCGACGATAGTGATCTGGCCTCTGCTGTAGCGAATCAGGCCGAGCTGCTGCAAATGGCCTGCGGCTGTGTTGATTGTGGCCCGCCGCGTACCTAGAAGTAAAGCGATATATTTTTGAGTCATTGGCATTTCATTACACTGCAGGCGATCTTGAATGGAGAGGAGCCAGCGAGCGAGGCGAGGCTCAACTAAGTGGTGTATCCGGCAAACAACGTTCTGAGCTGTTTGAGTGAAAGATAGCTGTAGATAAAGCAGTGCTTGCTTATTGAGAATTTCTCCTCGCTCAAACTCGGCCTTGAGGGTCTGAGCGTCAATCTTCATGGCGCCATCAGCTACCTGCACAACCGCCCGATTGATGGTGGAACCGCCGCCCAGTAAGGCAGACATGCCGACCAACCCTTCATTACCTACTAGATTAAATTCGGTTGCCGCCGGCTCCAAACCTGAACTAACCAGCGAAACCAGTGAATTGAGCGGAAAGTAAACGTGTTCAATCGGCTGGCCGCTTTCGTAAAGGACTTGCCCCAACGACAGCCTGACGTGCTCTAGGTGGGGATGAAGGCGCTGATACTCTGCGGTAGGCAAAGAGGCAAGCAGACGGTTCTCTAAAGCTATGGGGCGCTGCGGTCGGTTATGGGACATGTTTTGGCGAAAAATCTGTAAAAAATATTGGCGTACTTGATTAGCCAATCGGTATAGCTGTGCCAGTAAGGCTCCGTATCGTCTAAAGAATTTGTCTTTAACCTAAAGAGGGAAACTAGCTTTGTACGATACCGTACTACATCAAATTAAATAAGTTCGGTCAAACTGTAATCCTATGCAAGGTAGATCAAGCCCTGTTGTGCCTACCTTCCGCCCATACGCTGAACGCCGCGACGTTAGCCCATCTGGGTTTTAAGCAGGGTCGCAACTCTAAACCATTTAGATCGGGCAGCAGCTGCAACATCAGATGCTTAGTTCTTTGCCTACCGTTTTATTAAGTAGGTACGGCCTAAGTACGGGACAAAAGTTGTAATGTTCGCCGAAAGTCATCTGAGAGAAGTTCTTATTTGTGTAGGGCTGAGTGTAAAGAACCGAGCGCGATCGCATCTACCCCAAAACCGGAACATCACCCCAAAAGCGAATTTTGAACTAATTTTTTCTAAACCAACATTCGTTAGGGGTAATGCCAAACTGTCGTTTGAAAGCGGCTGCAAACTGAGCTGGGTTGGCATAGCCCACCATGTTTGCCATATCCGTCACGGTTCTTTCAGGTTGGCGTAGGAGTTGTTCGGCCTGCTTCATTCGTTGCTGGGTCAGGTAGGCAAACGGTGTGACGCCAAATACTGCCTTAAAGCCCTTTTGCAACGTGCGATCGCTCATGCCCACTTGCTGAGCCAGAGTCGTTTGATCAGGAGGATTTTCGAGGTGCGATCGCAAGATTTTTGCTGCATAGTGAATTCGGGCAACCGTGTCAGCCCTGAACGTACTCGATGAGGTCGCTGTCTCATGGCTCAGCATCCCACACTGTGATAGCGCCGCCTCGACCGCTGCCCTGAGCGCCATGTTCATAGGTGCGCTCTGGCAGGCAATGGGCTTCTGGGCGCGACCAACCCGTGTGGTCTCCTGCCAAAACAATTGGGGACTGTCCCGGAATCTGCTCACAATAGAGTTCCATCAGGCGCTGCCGTTGGGGTCGAGTATCTTGAAGGGCCTCATACAGGCTCGGCCAGCGACGGCGAAACAGGGGCGATTGGGAGAGTTCGGCGAAGCTGTAGGCGTGGCGGGTGGTCAACACCGCATCCATTAGCTCAAAGGTGGCGTCATGGGCTTTGCCTAAATAGCCGTAGACGCGCTGGCGAAAGGTGGACAGAGTATCGTAGGTCATAGCCTGCTGAGGTAGCTGGTATTTCTCAGCGTCGGCTAGAAAGCGGCCTGAGCATACCTCTGCCGCTTTTTCCTTAGCTCTTTAGTCTAAACTCCAGTAAGATGACTCGGATAGACTTTACTCATGCTCACTCGGTGGCTGATGGTTAGTACATTCAGCTTATGCCGAGTGAGCTTTTTTACTGCCTGTAGATTTATCAAACACCCTCTTACAGCTTAATTTTTATCTCACTGTATTGAATCAACCCTGTTCTGGAGGGTTCTCAAAAACACTGTGTAGTTTAATAACTCATATCGAAAAAGTGGAGATTTTGTTTAGAGTTCAAGCATAATATAAGGAATTAGCAAATTAATATTTTCTTTCGAAAAGAATTAATGATCATTTTTTCTTTTTGCAGAAGTATCTAATAATGCGTTTCTTAATCTCACTTTCCCTTGGAATTGTTTTGGTTCTAGCTTTCTGTCAGGTAGGTTTACCTAATCCTGAGCATGTTAAACAACTTAATTTACAAGATGATACTATTTTACATTTAGATATTAAATATTGCGAGGACTTGGCTAAGGCTAGACCTGAGTATGTACATTTTGTGTCTTTGTATTACACACAAGATGCGGACATCAAAATTCCCACCAAAACAGATACGAATACCAATAATCAGTCAAGCGTCAAACTATTTTGCTTTGAAGAAAAGGATCAGGAAGCAGAGATAATATCCAATCAAACGATCAAAGATAATACAGCGCGTATAGCAGAAAAGCTACAAAACTTAGCCAAACTTAAAAACTATCCCGTTTCATCTATTAGATATAACAAAATTAACTCCAAAGAAGATGAAGGGAAAGAAGATCTATATAACTTCTACATTTCCAGCTCTAATGCAAAACAATGGTTCATTTCCAAATCGAACTTGTTGTGTAACACTACAGTCCATGTCATACAATCCAGTTCTCTC
>JAAHIC010000571.1 GCA_010671965.1 Leptolyngbya sp. SIO4C5 | reverse complement strand
TTGGCTTACTATCATAGAAGCAAGTTAGAACAGGCTAAAATAATCTTAGAGTCTGTTAAAACATTCGATAAGAGTGGAGAACTAGCAGTCAAGGCTAGGGAACTTTTACAGCAGATCAACGAAGCGGAGTAACGATCACACATGGCTGATAAGTCTAACTGGGTAAAACACGGGCGTCAGGCAGTTGGCTATTTGACCCAGCCAATCGATCAGAACCTGACTTCCTCGGTCATCGGCGGCATCAACCTATCCTGCTCGCCCTTTAGTCAAAAAATGGCGCCGACGCTGGTTAATATTCGAGACGGCGTCTATCTGGGCGGCAATGCCACTATCGGTGGCGGCGAACCCATCGGCTTGGATACATGGGTGGCCGGTACAGATCTGGCTAGCTAGTTTTCTCCCCCAAAATTTTCTGCCAAAAATAGATATGGCCAACGAGGCAAGCATTGCCCGCCCTGTCTATCTGCAGAGCGAAATCTCTGGCAAAAATTAGGCTATGGCAAATAAGGCGGGCAGTGCCCGCCCTACGTGTTTGTGGCAGATTTTAGACCGCTGGCCTTTGCCTTGCTCAATCTCCGGCTAGGACGCGGATAAGCTGCCACTGGCCGTTGACGTTCTCAAACAGTCCTCTAGGATCTAGAGGGGCATAGGCATAGCGGTTATAGACATAACCTTGCACGTCATTGGGCAAAATAACGGGCGTCCAGCCTTTGATTGCGCCGGGACGAGCGTCAGGGTTCGCTTCATACTGTCGGGTCGCTGCGGCTTGGTCAAACTCAACTAGCTCGTTGGACAAAATGCCCACAACCGGGGAGTCAGTGTTAGGCGCGGCGCGAACGTTGACATTCTGACCCATTACCATCACCTTGCTAAACTCGTGCTCAATGCCTTCGGCATCGGCAGGGGCTGGATACTGGCGATAGAATGCCTGAGTCGTATTAGGACAGACCCAAACTGTACCACCCGCTTCGACGGGTGGATACTCACTGGTTTCGCAGCTCTCAAGGGCCATCATTTTCTCTAGCTCTTGCCAAAACCAGCCGTCTTCCTGATTCAAGTCCATATCATCAACCCGTAGCGGCCCGCCAAAGCCATAGGTGAGGCCATCGGCTGGCAAAATCGAGCGGACAAATTCGGTATCCCGGTCTTGAATGGCTTTTTGCAGGCGATCGCGGAACTGGTCAAACTCACTGCCCTCGCTCACCTCATCTGTCAGCTCCAGTCGCTTATGGGGAAAGTCGGACAGTTTCGGGTCAGGCCTTTGGGGTGTTGTCGGGGTATCAGGGGCGGTAGGCGATTCTGCTAGAGGAGCTTCATCAGCAGGTACTGACTCTTCGCCAGGCGCTGTCACCGAGTCAATCACGTCCGCCGTATCTGGCTGGGACTGCATCACGGCAATGCCGCCTCCGGCAACGGCGGCGGCTCCAACAATGCCAGTAATCCAAAGTTGAGCCTTTTTCATAAAACTTTTTCAACAACCTCAAACATGAGAGAGAAAGCGGCCAAGTCTCGCATATCAATCTGGCGAACGTCCTCGGTCGCCGTGACGCCGCCGCCTCGTAGACCTGCGCTAGTGTGAAAATCCAGCAGTAAATTATCGGCGAGGTCGAGCAGTGCGGCATCACTTGTGGCGGGTTCACCATCGCGCAACCCTCGGCGCGTCCCTAAAGCACTTAAAACCTGGAGCGCATTGCTTAGCGGGGCAGCGCTGGCGATCGCCAATACCTCTACCATACCAACTGGGCCTTCAATCACCAGGCTGAAGCGATCGCGCCCCGGTTCGGGAATCCGCAGGCTCTGCCCGGCCTGCACCCGCGCCGCCTCAGCCGGAGCCGACCAGGTATTGGGATAAATCAGCAGCAAGTCGGCCTCTGGCGTGATCACTAGCAGGCTCATGAACAGGTCACGGGCCTCAAAATTCTCCACTTCAAACTGAATTTCTGTGCCAACGGGAATCTGCAGAACGCCCGGCTCACCGGGCTCAGCCCCACCCCGACTGCGCACCGTGACCTCAGAGGCGATCGCTTCCCCGCCGCCGTCTACGCGGCGGAGCGCTGTGACCACGTTGAGCCGGGAGGCATTGGGATTGAGCAGCAGCTTCAGAATGCGGGTAGCCAGCAGCAGCTTGAATTTAGGGGCGAGGCGGGCGATCGCCGTTTCTAGGGTTTCATTGACCGGGCCAAATGAGCCGGGAATCCGATCGCGACCGGGGAGAAATAGCCCAATTGAACCCACAGGAGCTAGGTCAGAGCCGGTTTGTAAGGGCACCAGCTCTGGCGTCATCTGTCCCAAATAGTAGTCGTGGGTCGCAGTGGCGGCAACCGCTTCTAGCCGGGGCAGTGCCGAGAGCAGCGATCGCGCCGCCGTCAGCAGTTCCGCCTCGACCCCAATTTTGAGACTGATTCCCTCGGGTATGGCTCTGACGGTCTCCTGCAAAAAGATTTCCGCAGCGGCTCCCCGCACCTGACGGCTACTGAGCAGTTCGCCCTGACCGGTCAGGCCCTCACGGGAGAGAATTTTGACCTGGCCTAAAGTCTGACCAGCCGGATCTAGCGCCGTAAACAGCGTCTCTGCGCCAAAGGCTTCTAAGCTGCGCGGATCGATGCCCCCTAACCAGACCTCAACCTGATTGCCCTGCATGTGGGTGATCACCGCTTCGGCCGGGGGCGTCTGATGGGGGATGAAGTAGAGCGGCGCGCCGCGCTTATCGGAAGCGACGTTGGCCTCAAACTCTGGCTCTTGAATAATCCGGGAAAAATCCATTGCCAAGCTCTGCGTGCTGCGGCCAATATTGGCGATCGCCTGCTGCACGGGTTCATTGCCCACCTGCTGCCAGAGATAGCGGGTCATCAAGTAGGTAAAGGCGCCCGCCGAAAAATCGCCGAATTCAGCATCGACTGCCAGCTGATCTGGGCCAGCAGAAGAGATGACAAATCCCTTAGCAATACCCGCCTGACGCTGCTGGGCTAAGCTTTCTGGCGTGAGCTGCAGCCGGGAGATCAGGTGCTGCTGGTAGGCCAGTTCCATTTCTGCCGGACGTGGCACCTCCAGGCTGTCGGGCAGCGATCGCACCCGCAGCGTGCCCCGCTTGCCGCCGCCAGAGTAGCAGCTATCGAGAACCACGGTAACGTTCTCAGTAGCGATCGCCTGCATCAGCAGAAATAGAGTTTGCCCCGTAATGTCAGGGACGGTTTCGCCCCGCGATCGCCCTCCGGTTGGATCGGGGCTGTCAATTGGCACCAGAGTACTGTTGAGCGGCTGGCCAGGTAGCGGGGCCGGATCGAGGACTTTAGCGCCGTGCCCCGAATAGTGAAACACCACCACGTCCCCCGGACGCGCCTGCTGAATTAGGTGGCTCTCAAAAGCGTTGAGAATGCCCTCACGGGTAGCGGCTTCATCAGTGACGACTTTAATATCAGCTGGGTCAAAGCCAAAGCGGTGAACCAGCAGCGATCGCTGGAGTTCTACATCTGTGACGCAGCCATACAGCGGATTTGACGGATAGCGGTTGATGCCCACCAGCAGGGCTAGTCGGCGCGGACTAGTCTGACCCAGGGCTGGTTCGTAGCGCTGGCGCAGCGCTTCTGCTCCCAGTACGGTCAGAGTAGTTCCGGCTAACTGTAAAAATTGGCGACGTTTCAGAAACAGCCTCACCGCTTTTGCCGTCCTTATCTATCGTGATTAGGTCTAGACATAGATCCC
>JAAHIC010000570.1 GCA_010671965.1 Leptolyngbya sp. SIO4C5 | reverse complement strand
GTTTTATCGGTAATAGCAGCTTCTAGTTGGGTCGGATCAAGAGTGTAGGTATGGGGGTCTATATCGACAAGAACTGCCCGTGCCCCGGTATAGCCAATCGTGGCGGCTGAAGCCACAAAGGTCATCGGGACGGTGATGACTTCGTCGCCAGGACCAATATTGGCTGCTAGCATGGCTAGATGCAGGGCGCTGCTGCCAGAGTTAACCGCGATCGCGTGGGCGACGCCTAACTTAGCGGCAAAAGCCTCCTCAAAAGCCTCTACTTCTGGCCCCAAAACAAACTGATTACTGTCTATAACTCGCTTAATCGCTGCATCAATTTCAGCTCGAATGCTTTGATTTTGAGCGCTTAGATCTAGAAACTTGACTTTAGCCATATGCTTTATCACTGAAGAAAAGAGTTGTTTGTAAAACGTAAGCTGACGTACTGATATCTGATTTATTGCTCGATCGCTAATTTTGCAGACTTCGCGTTAATGCTTTATTTTTTGAGCAGAGCCGCGATGACGCTGATACCAAGTTGCAGCAATGACTAAAAGGCTGATAAGTATGAGCGCGCAGGTTAAAGAAAAGAGATTGCCTGCTTTAAAGGCGGCTGCACTTGAACTTCCCAACATGACAAAAGGAAAGAGACCTGGTGCCGTTCCCAAGAGAGTACCCATCATGTAGTCCTTAAAGCTGACTGATGTGAGTCCGGCTGCAAAGTTAAACAGTCCATAAGGAACGATGGGCAACAACCGAATTGCAAAAATATAAGGAAGCCCACCCCCTTTAATCTCGTTATCAACTGATTGCCAGTAGCCTGCCAGTCTCTTGGCAACTATTTCACGTCCAACTGTGCGGGCAAAAGCAAACGAAAGGACAGCCGCAATCAGCGCTCCCATTGTTGTCCAGAAAGTGCCTAGCCAGGGACCAAAAATGAAGCCGCCCGCTAAATTAAGCGGCGTTGAAGGCAGAACGAAGAGGGTTAGTAGGGTGTAGCTGGTCACATAAAAAACTGGTGCCCAGGCTCCGGAATTCTCTAGCCATGACTGAATTTGAGACTGTTCAATGCCGCTCATTAAGTAGAGGCTAACAACTGTTATAAACGAGCAGGCAAACAAAATTATAAAAGCTACTTTCTTAGAACATTTCATACAGGAAATTTTCGCCTATAACGCCCGTAGATAGAAACTCTTTGCTGATAGTTATTGACAAAGCCATGCTTTGAATAAGTTTTGCTAAAGTTTTGCTTCTAGGAGAGTGTTTTCACGTAGAAAAGAGGTTTTGTTCGTACCGCTATACCAGTAAAAACCCAAAAAAATCCTATCTTGAATATCCCAAAGCCGAATCTACGTCACTGCAGGTTCATCGATACTTTGAATAAGAAGGAGAACTTTAAAGATAAAGCAAAGTTGTAGTCTCATCTTCAATGACTTGTCCTATAGTCAACTTTGCAAACAATAAAGTTAGCTTTTTTTCGGCAGTTTTTGTCGCCAGCTTAGCCGCGAGCTAATAGCAAAGACTGCCGTACCTAAACTGGCTATCAAACTCACTATCTGCCCAGTTTTTTCCTCTGGCAAAGTATTAAACACCACAGATACGCGGTGTTTACCAGCTGGGATAACCAACTGTAATAGACCTAGTTCAGAAGCTTTTGTGGGTAGCGATTGCTTGCTATTAAGTAAGCTGGCGTACCATCCTGGATAATAAAACTGACCCAAAGTGACTTCGGTTTTAGTAACAGCATCACTTTGAAATAAGAGCTTTCTGGGCTGCCACTGCTCCACTGTAATTTTTGCTGTGGCTGAGTCGGTTACTGCCTGAGGCGTGCGATCGCTCAGCGCTTTGAGCCTATTGTGATCTAGGGCAATCTCCTGAGGCACCCATTTGGGCGGATACCAGATAGACGGACTGATCTCAACAATATCGTTGACTCTTTGTTCAGGCGATCGCTGAAATAGGTAGTGCCTGAACGGCAGGAATCCGCTGGCGAAAACTGTGCAAACTAATAGAAGGCCAATCCAAAACGGTTGCTTGAACTTGAGGAGAATTAGCAACAAAGTTAAGAAAGCTGCCAGAGCAATAAAAGTTAGCGTTACTCGGTGTTCGCCGAGCTTAGGTTGAATAGGCAGGTAGAGCAAAACTGTTGCGAGAAAAATGGCTGCTAGCAGCCGGGGAGTCTCTTTGAGTAACCGCTGGCGGTTAAGATAGCTTGCTTGCTTTTGGATGGGCGGTATAGCTAAAGCGACAAGCGCGATCGCCGCAACGGTCAAAACAACGTTAAAGCGCCAGGGAAACTGTACCTTCTGCCAAATAGGCATTAAGGACCAAATTGGATAGCTAATTGGCAGCATCATGACCAATGAGGTGACGGCCACCGCTACCCAATAGTTAGGCTCAAACTGAGGTTTAAACTCAGCTATTCGCTTAAGAAAAATCCAAGCTCCACAAGCAAGCCCGGCTGATAGGGCTGTCGTAATTTCTAAGTAGCGCCAAAACCTAGGTAAAGCAAACTCAGGGCCAACAAATAGAAAATTATTAGCGTATGAGTAGGTATCAGTAGCCATATTTTCTATAGGCACATAGGCCTGCGTGGTCATCGCCGGTAGCCAATAGATAGCTGCTATGCCGATTGCTAAAGTCACTGAAATAGCTAAATGAATGGCTGCTTTCCAGTTCTTTCTGTTGAGAGAAAACAGAACGTACAGGATAGGTACGCCGACGAAAAGCACAAAAGTAGGTAAGTGAGTAAAAATGAGCAGTGCCAAGCTGACTGATAGCCCGACACTGCCAAACCAGCTTCCTTTAATAATTTTTAGGCTGAAAAAGAGAATTAGCGGTAGCCAGACAAAAGCCCAATACTCTGCAAAAGCAAAGCTCCGATACAGGTTGACGACCAAATGATACGGCCAAGCCATATACAAGATGGCGGCTATCAGGGCTGCGCTTTTAGCAGTAATTTCTTGCAGCCAGAGATAGGCCGTTAGCCCAGAAGCAATTAGCGCAAAAGTAGCCGATAGGTTGAGGGCGTTGACAGTGCTGCAGCTAGCCGCATCATTGCCCGAAAAGTAGGAAAACAGACTGGTGACAAAGTAAGGCAAAGGGGGGTAAAAAAAGAAGTCTGGGCTGCCTAATCCTGCATTCATCCCCTGCAGCCAGCGAGGATATAGCTCTCCTTGCCAAAACTGCTCTGAGAAGCGAACGGCCCAGACTAGGTGATACCTAAAGTCATGAGCTTCTACCAAACAGCTATTAATCAGCAGTGGCAGCGTCAACAGAATGCCGCAGCCTGCAATAGCAAGCGCTGCAGTTAGAGGGCTGATTCGGTTATGGCTTTTAGAGAAACTCATGATTCTCCTTGCAAAAGGATGGTTGAGTCAACCTGCAAAGGTGTTTCTGGTGCAAAAGCAGATCCCAAGCGTACGGCTAGCGGCGGGCCTGTCAGCTGAACCTGCATTTTTTGGCCATCCCACTGCCAGCTGATCTGGCGGCTGCCAACTGTTAAATTCTCTATGTTCATAGGCTGTTGCAACCAGGCGGCGGGAACGCCCGCTCCGATCACAAGCTCTGGCA
The DNA here is from genome assembly GCA_010671965.1 of Leptolyngbya sp. SIO4C5. GTDB lineage: Bacteria > Cyanobacteriota > Cyanobacteriia > Phormidesmidales > Phormidesmidaceae > Sphaerothrix > Sphaerothrix gracilis. The sequence goes on along the minus strand of JAAHIC010000570.1, from coordinate 155 downwards.
CTGAATTCGCGGTATCGACATAGGCCAGCATGTCGAGCTGTAAGAGCAGCATCTCCGCCGCCGTCCAGTAGTGGGGGGTGACATGGGGTGGATCGACCCAGCCATAGATCTGCTGCCAGAGGCCAGAGGTATTTTCTTCCCCTTCTCCTTCCCAC
>JAAHIC010000057.1 GCA_010671965.1 Leptolyngbya sp. SIO4C5 | reverse complement strand
GATTGAGTCGTAAACTATAAAGCTTTATAACTCAATTCTTGCTGACTCGGCATCTACTGATCCGGATCAAGTTCTAATTTCGCTAGCCATATTAGCCTTTTAGGGTCAACCTGCGACCTCGACGAGCTGAAGCATTCTGTGACGACTGTTATTCAGCTTGCCGACAGCTTTGATGATGAAATCGTGGTGCGCTGGGGCGGGAAACGGGCGCTTGATCGCTGGTCTTCCTGAGCGGGCTAATATGGCTAGCGAAATTAGAACTTGATCCGGATCAGTAGATGCCGAGTCAGCAAGAATTGAGTTATAAAGCTTTATAGTTTACGACTCAATCAAAGGCACTATGAGACGACAACTGTGGGTGTGGGGTTTGAGCCTGCTGGTTTTCTGTATTGCAACAGTCGGCATTGTGCGATCGCCTGGGTTTAATCGGCTGCAGCCTGTAGAAACGATCACCGGACTGCCGCTAATGGAAAAATCTGCCCACGCAGCCCTAAAGCCGACTGCTAAAACCGAGGCGAGTCAGGACTTGGATTTACAGTTAGGAATCAGTCAGATACCTGTAGAAGCCGGTCAGACGCCTGCGCCAGCCCCTGCTGCCACGCCGGTAGAAGCGCCCCCCGCGATCGCCCAGGCTGCCCCTAGCTATCAGCCCCGCGAAGAAATGGCGCTAGCAGATCCGACCAATTATGGCGATCGCTATGCCACTGATGCCTATGGTCGTCCAGCCTACAACGATTTTATTGCAGTCATTCATGAAACAGTTGGCTCAGCTCGCAGCGCCATCAATCTGTTTCAAACCCCCCACCCCAGAGATGAAGATCAGGTCAGCTACCATACTCTGATCGATCGCGACGGCACCGTCATCTATATTGTCCCCCCTGAAAAACGCGCTTTTGGAGCGGGCAACTCTGTCTTCAACGGCCCTAATGGTCCGGAAGCGGTGCTAACGAATCCGGACTTTCCGGCCTCAGTCAACAATTTTGCTTACCATATTTCCTTGGAAACCCCAGCAGACGGACGCGGTAACGGTCAGACCCACAGTGGTTATACCCAGGCTCAGTATGAGTCTTTAGCCTGGCTGATTGCCCGCAGCAGCATTCCCGATAGTCGCATTACCACCCATCGCGCCGTTGATCGCTCCGGCAACCGCATTGATCCGCGTAGCTTCAACTCCCAACTCTTCTATAGTCTGCTGCATCGCTATGCCGGTCGTAGCTAATGGTTGGCCTAATTTGTGGTTATCTTTACCGTTAGCCTACAATAGGCTTCTGGTACAGGATTTGGGATAACGCCTAGGAGGCGGTTTGGCAGCGCAGTTACAGTCATCAGCAAGTCGATCCTGGCCTTTTTGGCCAGCCGTGCCGCTTTATCCCTACGGCAAGCGACGGACTCTGCGCCAGGAGGTGGTCAAAGAAACCATTTGGACGTTTGACCAGTGCCAGGGCATCTTCTACGTGGCGGTGCCCATCCGCATGACGGTAGTACGGCTGGAGGCAGGCGGTTTGCTAGTCTATGCGCCAGTAGCACCCACGCAGGAGTGCGTCAGCCTGATGCGCGAGCTAGAAGCCACCTATGGTCAGGTAAAGTACATTATTCTGCCAACCGTTTCTGCGATCGAACACAAGGTCTTTGTAGGGCCGTTTGCCCGCCGCTTTCCGCAGGCACAGGTTTTTGTGGCGCCGAATCAGTGGAGCTTTCCGCTGAACTTGCCGCTCAACTGGCTCGGTTTTCCCCTCAGCCGCACCACGTTTCTGCCATCAGATAGCGCCCAATCTCCTTTTGCTGACGAATTTGACTACGCTCTGCTAGGGCCAATCAACCTCAATTTAGGTCCCTATGCTGAGGCGGCTTTTTTTCATCGGCGATCGCAGACACTCTTGGTCACTGATGCTGTGATGTCGATTCCCCACGATCCGCCCGCCATTTTGCAGGCGGATCCCTATCCCCTACTGTTTCATGCCCGCGACGATGCCCATGAAGCGATCGCGGATACCCCCGCCAACCGGATTAAAGGCTGGCATCGAATCGCGCTGTTCACTTTTTATTTTCGGCCCAGCGTTTTAAGCGTAGTGGGTCTAGGCAAAACCCTCCAAAATGCCTTTAAAGCGCCCAATCGCTCCAAAAAAGCCTACTTTGGCCTGTATCCTTTTCGCTGGCAGGCTGACTGGCCTCAATGTTTTGAAAAGCTGCGCGGCCAGGGACGGCTATTTGTCGCCCCGATTTTGCAAGGGCTGATTTTTAACCGTGGGCCGCAGGCCGTTCTGGGCTGGGCAGATGCGATCGCCCAGTGGCCATTTCAGCGCGTAATTCCCTGTCACCTTGATTGTCCTATTGCCGCGAGTCCGGCTGAATTTCGCCGCGCCTTTGAATTTTTAGAAAAGCCAGCTGCCGCCGCAACTTCCGATAATGCTTTTCTTCCAGAGGTAGATTTTGCCGTGATTCGCCAGCTCGATCAGCGGCTCAACCAGACCGGCCTGACCCCTCCGGCTGAAGTCAACTGGCCCTAAATTCCTAGTTTGCACGGAGACTTAGCTTGCCACAATCCATTCGCCAGGTTCAGCCGAAGCTGCAGTTTATTGCGCCCAATTTCAACCCTTGGATCTTAAAAGCGGTCTACTGGGTTTTGCCGGTCGTGATGCGGTTGCGGCTGCGCCCTTGGCTACCAGCGGGAATTTCGCGGGTCGAGGTTGAGCACATCGAAACGCTAGTTGAGCTATATCAGCAGTTTCAGGCCGGTAAGATCCGCTTTTTGATGGCCTGCCGCCATGTGGAGGTAGATGATCCGCTCTGCGGCCTTCATTTGCTCTCTCGTGCTGTGCCCAAGGCAGCGCGGCAGCAAGGTGTCTCTTTACAGCAGCCTCTCCACACCCATTTTGTCTACGAGCGCGGCATGACGATTTGGGGCGGAGACTGGCTGGGCTGGCTGCTTTCACGGTTGGGCGGTGTGCCTATTCACCGGGGTAGACGGCCTGACTGGACAGGACTGCGAGCAGCCCGCAAGCTGATGGCGGAAGGGCGATCGCCGATGGTGGTAGCCCCGGAGGGGGCTACCAACGGCCATAGCGAGCAGTTGGGGCCGCTGGAGCCGGGCGTGGCTCAGCTTGGCTTTTGGTGCGTGGAGGATTTGCAAAAGGCCAATCGACCTGAAGCGGTCGTAGTGGTGCCCATTGGTATTCAATACTATTACGAGCAGGCTGATTGGCAGCGGTTAGGACAGCTCCTAGCTCAGCTCGAAACCGATAGCGGCCTGCCTGCTGAAACGACAGTTATGGGAACGGACAGTAGCGATCGCTGCTACCAGCGTCTTTTGCGTTTAGGGGAGCATTTGCTGACGCAGCTAGAGCAGTTCTACAGTCGCTTCTACCACCAGGTATTACCTGTACCAGCTTTGTCAGAGTCTGCCGCGCTGCCGGAGCGCCTAGCCGCCCGCCTAGATGTTCTACGCGAGACGGCTCTGCAAGTAGCTGAAACCTATTTCAATATTCGGCCTCGTGGCAACCAGGTGGATCGCTGCCGTCGCTTAGAAGAAGTTGGCTGGATGCATATCTACCGAGAAGATATCACCGATTTGCAGGCCCTTTCTAAGCTGGAACAGGGACTTGCGGACTGGGTCGCAGAGGAGGCTAGCCTGCGCCTGCTGCACATGCGTCTGGTTGAAAGCGTGGTGGCAATCAACAGTGAGTACGTCACCCAAAAGCCTTCCTTTGAGCGGCTGGCTGAAACAGCGCTGCTGCTGTTTGACGTGCTGGCGCGGGTGCGGGGCGATAAGCTGCCGCAGCGGCCACGTCTAGGCGATCGCTGGGTGCAGATGACTATTGGTGAACCCATTTCGGTGAGCGATCGCTGGCCCAACTACCAGGGCAATTCCCGCGCTGCCCGCCGCGCTGTCGCTGACCTGACGGAAGAGCTGCGAGTTGCTTTAGAGGGGATGATTCCTTAGCCGTTATCGTAGGCCACCCTGTGCTCAAGCCTAACGCTTTGCTCTTAACAGTCATTATGGCTAACATTGGCGATCGCCAGTGTCCCAATGCCTCACTCTTCAGCTAACCGTAGAATACTCTCAGCCAACTGCTGTCTGAGTTCCGTTTGGCTAGTAGCCGGAGCTTGACAGGTCAGTCCCTGACAGACTAGCCCAACGCTACCGGCAGGTAGAGACTTTTCCAGCTTATAGACGCTGGTGGGCCAATATTCTGGCAGCAGCGATCGCAGTACCTGAACATCCGAGCGCACGAGAGTATGGTGATAATAGCTGTCTAACCCAGTGAGCAGACTAGGGCAGGCGCGGGGGGCTTTGGCGATCGCGGTACTGAAGGCTTGTAAACTCTGTTCGGCGCGATCGAGGTAAGACAAGTCTTCGCTGAGTAGAGCCAAACGAATTAGATTGCTCACCGCCACGCCGTTGGCGGCTGGTATGGCACTGTCCTGATAGGTACGCTCTCGCACTAGCAAATTTTCACTGGCATCTTCAGCGGTGTTCTGATAGCCGCCCAGCTTTTCATCCCAAAAATTTTGGTCAAACTCAGCTTGCACTTTGGCCGCTGCTGCCAGCCAATCAGTCTCAGTTAGGCAGTCGTCAAAGCCGATCTGCGCCTGCTGAATATCTAAGAGCGCTTTAACTAAACAGGCATAGTCCTCTGCTTGAGCCGGGAGGACAGGGGCGGCTCCATAGTTCAGGCGATGGAGTCTATCTCCTTGCCACTGGTGAGTCAAGATAAACTGAGCCACCTGACCGGCCAGCTCTAGATAGGCTTGCTGGTTGAAGACTGCTGCCGCTTTAGCTAATCCAGAAATCATGAGGCTGTTCCAGGCCACAATCATTTTGGTATCGGTAACGGGGGGAATGCGGCCGGGCCAGTGGGTTGATTTAGCCGCTTGATTGTCCTGCGCGCTGAGGAAGGTTTTTAGCTCGGTGGGAGGGGTGCCGTAGCGGTAAGTAAACAACTTAGTCAAGGCGCTGATAACTGCCTGACTCAGCTCGCCCGGCTGCTGCCGCTGGAGCACGTTAGCTCCTTCAAAATTGCCCGCTTCAGAAACTGTGAATTGTTCAGTGAGCTGCTGCAGCTCCGGCTCGCTCAGCAACGCCTGCAGCTCGTCATAGCGCCAAATATAAAATGCACCTTCTTCCGGTTCGATCGCCTCAGCATGAATGAAACTATCTGCGTCTTGGGCTGCGTAGAAATAGCCTGCTGGGGCCATCATTTCTCGCTGTAGCCACTGTACTGTCCCGGCGATCGCCCGTTCAAAGGCAGGTTCTTCGACACCTGCACTCCACAGCTCAGCCAAATACTCTACGATTTGGCCGTTGTCATAGAGCATTTTCTCGAAGTGGGGCACTGTCCAAGTAGGGTCAACGGTGTAGCGATGAAAACCGCCAGCGACATGGTCATAAATTCCTCCCAGGGCCAAATCCAAGCCACGCTGATAGCAGAGCTGATAGGCATTTTCGGGGGTTGCGCTGGTTTCAAACCGGGCATAGCGCAGGGCTGCCAGCGCTTGGGGAATCATGGGAAAGCTGTTCCCCGGTGTGGGTTTGAGCAGGCGCACATTAGCTGTTAGCCCAGATTTTAAGAGGCCCGCTGAAAGCGCGGCGGCGGGCAGCTCCCCGGCCGCGCCTTGTAGGTTCGCCAGAATTTGAGATTTGACCGTTTCTACCTCCCCTTGACGGCTGGTATAAAACTGGTGCAGCGCTTGCAACACCTGTAGAAAACCAGGTCTGCCGTACTTAGGCTCCGCTGGAAAATAAGTCCCCCCATAAAAAGGAACGCGATCGCCAGGGGAAAGAAATACGTTGAGCGGCCAGCCACCCTGGCCGGTCATCAGCTGCAGCGCCTGCATATAAAGACTGTCAATATCGGGGCGCTCCTCTCGATCTACCTTGATGGGCACAAAATGGCTGTTTAGGTAGCTGGCGATCGCCGGATCAGAAAATGCCTCCCCCTCCATCACCGTGCACCAGTGGCAGCTAGAGTAGCCAATCGACAAAAAAATAGGCCTGTCTTCCTGCTCGGCCAAAGCAAGCGCCTGATCGCACCAAGGCCACCAGTCAACCGGGTTGTCAGCATGTTTGCGCAGATAGAGGCTCTGAGACTGGGCTAAGCGGTTAGACATGGCACTTTTGAAAAATTGGCAGTAGTCATCGTCATCAGCAAAGGGATAGTGCCTGACACTAGCAGTTGTTTCCTAGCTGGGTCACTGCTTTCAACTGTACAGCCTTGCTGTCCGGCAGCAGCCTGAAATCCTTAGCGCTACAGGCGATCGCTTGCGGTTTAGCCCTCAGGATTAAGCTAGCTTTTAGAGGGCGATCGCTTATTTCCGTCCCAGCCAAGCATGACTGTATCCTAGATTGCCGTAGCCACAGCCCGTGACCGACAATAGCTCATACGCTAGATAGATTCTTTGGCAGGGAGGGATAGCGTCTTGACGCAGTTTAGGTAAGATGAGGACACAAAATTGTTGCGCTCATAGCAAATCAGCCGTGTCACATTCTCCTCAAGAACCTCCCTCCAACCGATCTCCGCTGGACTTTGATGAACTCCTAGCAGTGGTGATTTCACTGTTTACGGTGGGTTTGATCTTGCTCTTTGGCCTTTCCCGTCGAGGCACTCGCTTTAGCCTGACAGAAGGATTTCAAACCCAACCCTCTATCGAAGCTGATTCTGCTGAGACTGGTTTATCGCTCAGAGAGCGAGAGCTAGCCGACGAGGATCTAAGTGACTTAGACATTGATGATCCTGCTGTTGTCGGGGCTGTAGAGGGCGATCGCCCCACAAATCTTTTTCCCACACGGCTGAGAAGTTTAGGGCGTCAGGCCGAGCTAGATGAGTTAGAGACTGAAGTAGAAGAGGTTGCGCCTAGAAGTGCCGTTAATCGCCCTGCCGTTGTGGTGCCTACCCCTTCGGACAGAACCCCGCCCCCCCTACCGGCTCAAACCAATGCAGTTGAGCGGGAGGTTTCAGAACCGCTGGAGTTCAGCGATGTGGCTTCAGATTATTGGGCAGAGCCGTTTATTGACCGCCTCAGCTCGCGGCAAATCATCTCAGGTTTTACCAATGGCACCTTTCGGCCTGAGCAGCCTGTCACTCGGGCTGAGCTAGCTGCTCAGCTCACAAACGCGTTTGCCATGTCCTCAAGTCAGGAAACCATCAATTTTACGGATATTTCAGAGGATTACTGGGCGGCGCAGTCTATCGATCAGACGGTTAAAGCTGGCTTTATGGAAGGTTATCCCGACAACGAGTTTCAGCCAGAGCAGTCCATCCCACGGGTGCAAGTTTTAGTGGCGATCGCAAGTGGTTTAGGCCTGACAGCGCCAGAGGACGCTGAGTCGATCTTAGCCTCAACTTTTAGCGATGCCGATGCCATTCCAGAGTGGGCTGTCGATCAGATAGCCGCTGCGACTGAAGCGGGTTTAGTTGTCAGCCATCCCGACGCGTCTCAGCTCAACCCCAATCAGGATGCCTCTAGGGCTGAGGTCGCCGCTATCTTAAGTCAGGCTCTAGTCTATTTGGGAGAGCTAGAGAATATTTCTTCCCCCTACGTGGTGCAGCCCTAAACAGATCTATTTAGGAACCTGAGTAACGCGCCAGCTCAGCTTCAGGTTGAGCCAAAAGTTCCAGAGAGTGACTACTGCGATCGCAATCAGGTTGGCTAAATAGCGATGCTGCTGGCCAAAAAATACGTTGAATAAAAGATTGAGCAGCAGCACGTTCAAAATCAGTCCTGATAGGCAAACGGCATTGAACTTGAGGAAACGCTTAGCGCGAGGCCCCCAGCCCCGCTGAGACTGGGTGATGTCAGCAAATGTCCAGGCATCGTTCCAGAGAAAATTGTTAAAAATGGCAATTTCCGCCGCCACGATTTTGCTGCGTGTCAGACCCCAGGCTAGCGTACTGGGATCGCTGAGCAGATAGAACACGGCCATATCCACAAATACGCCACTCAGCCCGACGGCACAAAACCGGAAAAATCGTCCTATGGGCAGCTGGCGGCGGAGATGGCTGATGCGCCCCTGCGATCGCAGCCGGACTAAATGTTCCAGATAGGCCACATATTGCTTCCAGGTGACTTTGCTATCCCCTGCCTCCCGCTCCTGAAAAACATAGCCCACCTCCGCTGTCGTCTCGATCCGGCCTCGACCAATCACTTCCAGCAAGATTTTGTATCCCACTGGGTTCAGGTGTGGCCCCGCAATGGCCTGGCGACGCACCATAAAGTAGCCGCTCATGGGATCGCTAACTCGGCCAACCACGTCGGGCAAAATCAGCAGCCCCAAAACTTGCGCACCCCGCGACAAAAAGCGCCGCACCACGCTCCAGTCGCTGACGCCGCCGCCGTCAACATGGCGGCTCGCAACGGCTAGATCAACGCCAGTCTGCATATGTTTCAACAACTGTATGAGGCTCTCTGGCGGATGCTGCAGGTCAGCATCAATCACCCCTAAAATTTCGCCGCGTGACACCTGCCAGCCCCGAATGACTGCTGAAGACAGTCCCTGCTCCGTTTCTCGCCGCATGACTCGCAGCTGCGGATATTGAGCTGTTAAATGCTGTGCCACCTGCCAGGTTAGATCGGGGCTGTCGTCATCTACCAGAATCAGCTCGTAGTCTCCTGGTAGGTAGACATTTAAGAGCTGAGTTAGCTGTCCGACGATCTTGGCAACATTTTTGCTTTCGTTGTAGGTAGGAATGATCAGCGAAAGCTGCAGCGATGACACAGACGAATCAGCAGCCTCAATTTGTAAGGGGCCAGTGGGCGTCGGAATCAAAGCATTGGTGTAAGTCATTTTTAATGCTGGAGGAGTAAAAATACTGAGGAAGTGCTATGAAGGCTATTGAAGTGCTGTTTGAGAACGCTCATAGACAGTCAGGGTAAAGCGATCAAGGGGCATGGTGCCCGCCAGTTCTTGCTGCTCTACGGCCCTGTACTCTGGAGTGAGTGCTGCTGTGACTGACTGGCGAATTTGACGGGTTTCAGCCAGGGTTTCAGGCTGGTTCCAAAGGGATTCATGCGCCTCTAGCCAGAGTACCCGGCGGTAGCGAGCGGCTGTCCCATCGGTCAAAACGCTGTTGAGCGCCGTTGGCAAACCCTTGGGTGGCGTGGCTAGTAAGTCAACAGGAGCCGCGGCTGGCAGATAGTAGGCTAAACGGCAGATGTGTCCCCAAGCCTCTGAGTTAATCACCAGCAAAGTGGGTTCATTGACGACTGCCCTGGCAACTCGGTGAAAAACCTGCCGCGATCGCCCTACCATATCCCCCACATCAAGCCCCAGATAAACCAGCAGACAGATCATAATGACTGCCCGCTGCCATCGCTGCGGCAGTTGCACAATCCAGGTTGTGACCAGCAGCAGCAGTCCTGGCAAAATAAAAATAACGCTGCGTCCATATCCCCAGGCCAAGGTTGAGCGACCGCTGATCACATCTAGGCCCAGCGCCAGCAGCAGCGGCAAGCCACCCAGCACCAGCGCCACGGCTGCCTGCCGCAGATGCCCGGACTGCACGAGCTGTTTAACCATGCCACCCAGCCCTAGCAGCAGCAGCAGCCCGATAATAACCAGAACCGAGCGGGGCAGTTGGATAGCCCAGTCGCCTACTGTTAGCTGAGTACCAACCACTTCTAAGACGCCTGTAGCGTGCTGCAGCAGGCTACCTAGAAGAGTCGTGCTGCTGGAAAATCGATCGAGGTCGGCATTGTTGAGCTGCTGGGGCAGGCCCCACAGATACCAGGGCGCCGCAATCAGTCCGCCTATTAGCAGGCAAAGCCCATACTGCCAGCCGCGACGACGTAGCCGCAAGGAGGGCGGTTTTTGCGGATTGAGCGCTAGGATTGCGAGCAAGCCCAGTGCAACTAGCCACAGGGCATACAGGTAAAAAGTCATCAAGCCACCGACGATGGCAGTGGTCAAAACCCCGCACCATAGCCACTGCTGTTGATTCGAGAGCTGCCTACGGCTGTGGTAAAGCTCTAAGGTGGCCCAGCCGCTGAGAGTCACCCAAAAAACGGTGGGCGCATACATCCGCACGTTAAGAGAATGAAACCAAAAGAAAGGATTTAACCCCAGCAAAGCAGCCAATACCAATCCCCCCCGATAGCCTAGGAGCGATCGCCCCATGCCAAAAGCCCCCATGATTGCCAGTAGGCTCAGTCCCAGATTGAGGCTGCGTAATCCAGCTTCGCCATTACCTGCTATAAATAGCCAAACGTACTGGGAGAGAAAAAATAGCGGCGGATGGGGTTCTTGACCCACAATGCCCTGCAAAAGCGGTTTAATCTGCAGGAGGGCATCCTGCCAGCCTGCAAACGGGGGCAACTGCAATAGCTGGGCATAGTCAGACAAGGCTACCGGAAAATCAGGCGGTGCGGTGTAGTTTCCTCGCTGTCCGGTAGATAGCAGCAGTGACAAGACTTCGTCGTACCAGAGTTCTCGCCCACCCGCATAGAGGACGCGAATGAGGACAGCTATGGCGATAGCGACTAAAAGCAGAATTTCTAGACGCGGCTGCTTGGTTTTTTTGGTTAGCATAGCCTGATGCTTGCTCTGACAGTAGTAGAGCAGTTTCCTCAGCAACGATAATCTGGCAATAAGAGCACTTATTCCAAGGTACCCAAGCTGTAAACGCGACTTGCTGCTTTTGCTCGCCACAGCGTTAAGTGAGTGATGGCTTAGGACTTAACGTCTTTCTCTCCCGTTTCTAGGTGCTGCAGCAGCTTGAGAGCTGACTGATAAGCCTCTTCGGTTAGCTCGCTCCGCTCTTTAGAATCATCTGCTAGCCCGTCAGATAGAAGCTGCAGCGCGCCCAATACCGTATTGAGGTGATTGCGAATTTCATAGGAAAACTGAGTCAGCCGCTCGTTTTGCGCCACCTTGATCATGCGCTGGGTAGATTCATTAAGCTGCAGCATATAAAGTCGTTTGTAGTAGGTGCCCTGCTGCAACAGCGCTTCGTGAGTGCCGACTTCAACCACTCGCCCCCCCTCTAATACGGCAATTTGATCCGCGTTTTGGATGGTGGAAAGACGGTGAGCAATGACCAGTGTTGTGCGATCGCGGCGCAGATCGTCTAACGCCTTCTGGACGATGCGCTCTGAAATAGTGTCTAGCGCGCTAGTGGCCTCATCTAAAATCAGGATGTCTGGGTCTTGGACTAGGGCGCGGGCAATCGCAAGGCGCTGACGCTGCCCCCCAGAAAGCAAAACGCCGCGATCGCCAATGATAGTTTCAAAGCCCTGTGGTAAACGATTAATAAACTCATAGGCGTTGGCCCGCTTGGCCGCATCCAAAACTTCATCATCAGTGGCTTGGGGCCGCGCATAGACGATGTTGTCGCGGACTGAATCGTTGAATAAGAACGTATCTTGGCTGACAATCCCCATCCGGCGGCGCAGACTGCCCAGCTCAAAATCCGCTAAATTGCAGCCATCAATCGTAATTTTGCCAGTATCGGGGTCATAGAAACGCGGCAGCAGATCGGCCAGGGTAGACTTACCGGCTCCCGACGAACCAACCAGGGCCAAGGTCGAACCTTTTGGCAGGCACAGATCTATGTCTTTGACGACGAAGGTATCTGTTTGAGGATATCGAAAAGAAATATGGTTAAAGCGGATTTCTTGGCTGATCCCTTCAAACGGCACCGAGCCGTTCTGCATAAAAGGCTTGTCGTCGCGGCGCAGAAAGTCATAAACCACCTCTACGCTGGCAGCGTTATTAGAAAACCGTCCACGAGCTGAATTGAGCTGACCGATAAAGGGGATAAGGCGCGATAGCAGGAATATATAGGTCAGCAAGATAGTAGCTAACGAGTCTAGGCGATTGGCAAAAATAGTGCGCCCAACTATCACCATCACAATCAGCGCTAGAATGCTGACGATTTCGTTAAGTGGCCCCAGCAGGGCAAAATTTGCCTGCGATTCAAAACTGGCTTTTTCGCGCTCGACAATCAGGTCTTTAATGCGGTTAAACTCTTTAGTCTCGTTGGCAGTTGACCTGACTAGGCGCATGCCGCTCAGCATTTCTAGCACCCGAATTGAATAGAGCTTAGAGGTTTCTGCCAGCCGTTCACCAAACTTTCTGGCGCGGGCGATCGCCGACTGATTGACAACAAAAACCAGGGAGAATATGAGAGTCGAAGCAATTGTGAGCTGCCACGAAATGGCCAACAGCAAAACAATAAAAAAGGCAATATTTAACAGAATTCTGGCAATATCAATCAGGGTTTTAATCGCCGAGGCGGTGCGATTGACCTGATCGTTCAGCCGCTGGATAATATCCCCCGATCGCATTTTAAAGTGATAGTCCAAATCCACATCCAGCAAAAGGCTTAAGCCTTCTAGGCGGATGTCTCTTACCAGACTGCGGATCAGGCTAGCACTGGTCATTGAGCTAGCATAGTTGGCTGCATTCTTCAGAAAAATTGCGAAGAATACGATAGCGAGCATGAAGATGATGCGCTTTCCGGACGGTCAGCGCATCATCT
>JAAHIC010000569.1 GCA_010671965.1 Leptolyngbya sp. SIO4C5 | reverse complement strand
AGAAGCGCGATCGCTTATTTTTCAATTTAGGATTTCTAGACAATCTAAAACAGACCGATCAGCTTTCAAATTGGGTACCCGAAGTCTATCGCAGCCAATACGACAATCTTGTTGTTGTGAACGATAGAGATTTGAGCATTATTCACGATATGGCGCTTTATCGACAGACGCGGACAAAGCTGGAGGACGAGGTTAAAAAAGTTGAAAACTTCTTTGGCTTTGAAGCCTTACCTGAAGATAGTCTTCTCATTTTTCCAATTGCGATTAAAAAAATAGCTCCTACTATTGAATCAGAGAACTCTCAATTATCGGACGTAATCGAGAAATGGCGTCCTTTCAAAACTAGATACAGTGAAGGAATGTACTTTGGTGGCTTAGAATCTATTGGCTGTGGTCGATGTGAAGTAACGTTAGCAGGCAAATATTTTGAGCAGCCTAAAGCGGAGGAAAAGTAAATGGCTTGGCAATCTTATGGTTTAGATCGAGTAGCGCAAAAGCTAGTTCTCAGGGCTCAAGAAATTGACAATGATTCAGAAATTCGAGGCAGCGATTGTCTACGGGAAGCCTATAAGATGCGGACATCAGTCGCTTATGGTTTAGAACGCTTTTGGGGAGAGCATCTACGTCATAAAGGAAAAGAAGATAAAAAGGCTGCTTACTGGAAAGAAACTTGGAATGCATTAGTTGAGATTATGGCAGATGCGAAAGTTACGTTGCCCAACAATGAAAATCCAAAAACTATGTCAGAGCAATTGTGGGGAGAGCGTTCTATTAATAGCAGCGGAACCAAACTAAATTCAGAAGATCAAAAAGCTGCTTTGGCCGTTCTAACCCAGCTTTGCGACTGTATCGTTTGGTGGACGCAGCGATACAAGTAAGCTTTGTTGGTTGAAAGTAGGCTTACCTGAAGGTTTTGTCATGACGAATATTTCTAACGCAGCCGGCAAAGTGCCTCTGATGTTTCGGGCTCAAGTGGCAGGACGCTGCCAGCTACAGAGAATTAGAGACCTGCGCTATGAAGAGGCCGATGAACAAGATGCCGAGCGCTGGACCGATGAATGGATTATCAAAGCCTATCCAGAAGCTCCTACCTTTGGCGACGATGTGCAAACCCGTATCTATAGCCTCTCTTGGCGCTTTGTTACTAATGGTGGTCAAGATGACGGCGTGATTCGCCCCGTGATTGGCGCTAAAGGTTGGCCCTTCTATCCAGGCAGCAGCATGAAGGGCTTATTCCGCCAAGCCTGCGATCCAGACCAAGCCGATCGCTACTGCGGGCGATCGCGCTCAAACAATAACTATGAACCTGGCATCCTTCGCTTTCACGGTGGCTATCCTACTGATAGCCGCTGGACAGAGCAGCTACTGGACATCATTCATCCGCAACAGGAAAGGCAGGTAAAATCAAGTGGAAAATCCAGTGCCTTTGTACAAATTTCGCTCTATCAGCCAGAACTGAAGTTCGGTATTTCTAGCATGCTGCCGCTGTCAGAAGGTGAATGGCAAACGATTTGGCAGATTTGGGAGAGCGCGATCGCTTCAGGGCTAGGCTGCCGGGTCAGTGCTGGATACGGGCAACCTGAAATCGCCACCCGAGCCCCCCTCTACCGAACGCAGCTAGAGGGACAAGGCCAAGCCGCTAAGCTGATTGATGGTACCGGTGAATTTCGTCCCAATATTTTTCGAGCGGCGGTTCGAGGTCATGCCCTGCGAATTTTTGGCGGTTTGACTAACAGTGACATTGCTGAGCAGATCGTCGAGGAACTCTTTGGTGGCATCAGTCAAGGTCAAGGTACTTTTGGCCTGCTGAGTATGGCCTTTGAACCTGAAGGACTTGACTTAGATGTCTTTAGGCAAAGTCGATATGAGGAACCAATCTACGACGTGAAAGGTCAGCTGTTTTGGTCTTTGACACAGCCGCTGGCCGATGACGCCAAAGTAGCTCTGACCAAACTCATAGAAGCGCTGACCCGCTTTGCAATGATTCTAGGGGGATTTGGCAAGTCTTGGCGGCGAGCCGATCATCGCCTTGTTTATCCTGAGTACTACGATGAAACGCACAAGCCGCTAATCGGCTGTCATTGGCAGTGGAGCGAAAAGCGTTCGCAAATTCGAGATGTACGAGTCCGTAAGCTAGAGCAAGTTGGAGAGTTCATTGAGGAGGTGCGGCAAGCTGCTCGCGATTGGATGACGCTGCGCGATCACCCAATCTGTGAAAATCGCCCTGCTAATTGGCGAGAAGCTTGGCATTCAAATAACGTTCAAGTCTGGGGGCGTTTAGCTGAGCAAGGCATTGAGGATTGCGAAGCTGTCCGCTGGCTGCATGGCCCTTACCGCTCGGCTATTCCTTCAGTCGGCATCTCAGAAGGTTCAATTTATCAGTCTTCGATAACTGGGCAGATGGGACAAATCGGACGACTTTGGCATCGAATGTATCCTTGCATTCGTTTAGTGAAAGATCCAAAGAATCCCAAGCGTCCGTTACCGAAGCAAACACAGCAATACTTTGAGCTACTGACGCTTTTTCCAGACAATTCGCCAAAGTCCATTGATTTCTTAGATTTTCTCAAAAATCAACAGAATATGTTTCAAAAGCTATGGCCATAGATAAGCGAGGTAAAAGTCCATTCTTATGTCCAGCAATTATCCAGCCACCATCTTCACCTAGCGGCCCCTGGAATGTCGCCGCAACTGTCGCTGAATAACGGCTACCCCCTCGTCTGGCTGCTGCCAAAACTCCCGTAGCTGCTGCAAAGTGCGATCGCGCGCAAAGCCCAGCGTATAGGCAGCCATCTCGCCATCTACCATGACTCGCTGCACCGCCGCGCGGCGACCACTGCCCCCGTACAGCCAACCGCGTGAAATTGGTTCTATCACCCCAGCCACCGCTGCCTCCTCCACACTCAGCTCAGTCGCAATTCGAGCCGTCTCTGCCGCCAAGAAGCTGGGCGTAAAACACGCTTCCCAGGTACCCGCAGCTTCCACCTGGGCGCCACCGCTGCCGTCCGGCGTCGCTGTAAACTCTCGCCCATCCGGGTTACGGGTTGTGTGCTTGGCCGTGGTATGACCAAACACACGAGCCGTATGGCCCTCTTCTGCCAGGGTTGTCGCCATCTGCTCAGCAAAAGAGTCCTCACCTCCCGCCGCCGAGCAGCCATAGAGCTGAATCTGCACGCTGGCAGTCAGAAAGTCAGAGAGAAGAGCCGCGATCGCGCTGCCGGAAGCCTGCCCTTGAGTCCCTAACGTCATCCGCTGCTGCGTGCCGTGGGTGAAAATGGCGAGTTCTCGGATATTGGCTGGGCGGGCTAAGCATCGCTCTGCCGACTGGTTGGAGACGGCACCGCTGATGTAGCGCACCTTAGCAATAGGGTCTTCAGCGCTGTTGAACGGAATCGGCACGCCTACTTCTAGAGCGCTAGGAACCCCACCAATGCTGCGACGCGATTGGGCATGGGGTCTGGCCTGATTCATAAACTCTCGGTCGTTTTGATAGAGGGCTAGGCCGATCAGATTTGCTTCTGCAGGATTCGGCGAAAAAGGGGCCGCAGCGGAACCACTTGCAGCCTCGCTACGTTGTCTCTGCTGAGATAGGGACACCGCCCTCTGAAATCTAGGATTGCTGCCAATGCGTCCCTGGTAGCGGCTGAGCACTTGTTCCCAGGTCATCCCCTGAACCCGGGCTGCGTGATTTGCAATTTCAGAGCGACGCGGCTGCAGCGCTAGCGTGATGCTG
>JAAHIC010000568.1 GCA_010671965.1 Leptolyngbya sp. SIO4C5 | reverse complement strand
ACACTCTGGCAAACGGGGCGGTAAATTTTTGGGTTTCCTTCCCTGACAACCAACCCAGGTGTGAAAACCCGCCAACGGCGATCGCACCTGGGACACAGGGAACCTGTAAACCCAAAAAAACGGAGAACCCCCATGTTTCAACATGGCCCAGATCCGGCTCAGCCCCTCCCGGCTGAGCTGACAGTTCCTAGCGACGGCGATCGCCAGCCCATCCGCCATATTCTCATTGGCCCGCCGCCCCTAGTCGAGCGCACCAAGCTGCACCTGCACACCCTGCACTATGCCGAATTCGCCCGCTGGACAAACGCCATCAGCATCCCCGGCGATCGGATCATCATCACCCCAGACCCCGGCCACGTCATGAGCCTGCTGGTCAAGCTGGTGCGTCTAGAGTAGTCGGCATTCGCACGCTCAAGGGGGCCTGGCTTCCTAGAGCGTGCTTTTGCTAGAGCTGCCGCAAAAAAGCGCAGAACCGATCAGCGTCTTGTCTTACCTCCTGGTAGCAGGTTCGTAAGCCTGCGGCCAGAGCTTGAATTCTGTCACCCCGCAAATCAAACGTATAGATATTGCGAACAACGTGCCGAAATGCTCGGTAGTCGTCAAGCAGGTGTCTGGTTGCAGGCTGAATAACAGCGGGCCTAATTTCAGGCAAGTCAGCCGACATCTGCTGCAATAAACGTCGGTGCCAATCCGAGCCAGTGGGCAAAGACTCATCTAGACTGCGGGCAACTTCCTCAAACACGCGCTCTGTGCCCGTATAAAAGCCATGCAGGTTTAGAGCGATCGTACCCAAGTAATCTTCATCTTGAGTTGTCAGGTATTTCTGCAGAAGTGCATCCGTTCGATCAACAACTTGTTCGATATCGGCCAGGTTCTGCTGAAGCCGCCCAATTAAGGCAGAATTCTGAGGGGTCATAGCGCAACACCCGATTCAATCGCTTTGAGAATGTGGGGTTTGGCATTTTGAATCTCGACAAGATCGATGGCAAAATCTGGATCAATATCCAGCAGCTCCGCCAGGGCGCTGTAATAATCTGCCGCCGGTAAATCCCAAACGGCCAGATCAATATCGGAACGCGCGTGTACTTTTTCGACGTCCAGCAGTGAGCCGAAAAGGACAACTTGAGAAGCCCCCCAATTTTTGAGTATCTCGGCGGCGCGCCGGGCCACGGCCCACCCCTGCTGATAGCGAACTTGCCGTGCCTGTTGCTGTCGCTGTGCCCGTTGTGCAGCTCCGGCCCGGTACTGTGCCATTTTCTCTGCAGAAATGCTCATAGTTTGAGGTTGGCTAGGGCTGATGATTTATCACCTACTTATTCACAAGGCCGCAACACAATTTTGCCTTGAGAACCTGACTGCATCACCTGTTCGTGGGCTTTCACTGCCTCAGATAAGGGTAGCTCATGGCTAATCACCGGATTGAGCGTCCCGTTTTGTAAGCCTGCATAGAGTGCGGCTTGAATCTGTCTCATCTCGGCAGCAGGCGTGTTGAATAGGCTAAGCCCGGTAATTATCGATTCTTTCCCCATTGTGGCTCGCGGCTCAATTTCCACCGTGCCCCGACTGCCAATGACCACAACCCGTCCCTTAAAGGCTAAAGCAGCTAAATCGTGGCTCAAGTTGACGTTTGCCAGCATCTCTAAAATCACATCAACGCCTTTACCGGCGGTTATCTCCATCACCTGATCCAGATAGCCCTCAGCTCTGTGATCCAAGACGTAATCTGCTCCCTGCTCCGTCACAAGTTGCCGCCCCGCCGGTGAGCCACCTGTGCCGATAACCTGTAGTCCTCGGCTCTTGGCAAGCTGAACGGCTGCCAGCCCCACGCTGCCGGTGGCTCCATGAATCAGCACCGTCTCCCCCGGCTGCGCCTGCCCTTTGTGGATTAGGGCGCGGTACGCCGTTGAATAGGGCACAAAAATAGCCGCTCCTGGCGGAAAGCTAATCGTCGCTGGCAAGGAATAAACCTGATCGGCTGCATAGAGTGCCTGCTGAGCATAGGTACCGCTGAGAGGCCAGCCGCCATAAACGCGATCGCCCACCTGCCACTGAGTCACCTCTGGGCCTATCGCCAAAATCGTTCCGGCCCCGTCGATTCCCGGCGTATAGGGCAAATCGGGCTTGCGGGCGTAGGTGCCTGCCCGAATGTAAGTATCGACCGGATTGACGCCAGCAGCTTGGATCGCTACGACCACTTGCCCCGTTGCAGGTTGCAAATTGTTAACGGTTGCTAACTGCATCACCGTGGGGTCGCCAAACTGATGCACCTGAATCGCCTGCATAGAACCGCCTGACTCTGCTAAACCTGTGTCTCCAGCTTAGGTCAAAGTTTGTCAGCCAACGCAGCCAGTCGGGGAACATTCTGACCTGATTTTATAGACTCAATAGATAGAGGCAATTGCTAACAAAAGGACATCGGATATGACTACTCAGAGGCCACGCTATCAAAAACTGTTTAATCAAGTCCTCGGTTCCGGACTGCTGGGAGTGCTGGCAGCAACAGGCTTCATGGTGCCAGTTCAAGCGCAGACGACTGAACCGCAGGAATCTACGGTTGACTCCTCTCCCCGATTTGAGTGTCAGGTTGAGAATGGTCAGTACACGGTGATGTATCGGCCCTCGACCCAGCCCGATCAGGCTTATCCCTGGGCGGTGCCCGAAGCAATGGGCGACAACTGGCC
This sequence comes from Leptolyngbya sp. SIO4C5, assembly GCA_010671965.1. Taxonomy (GTDB): domain Bacteria; phylum Cyanobacteriota; class Cyanobacteriia; order Phormidesmidales; family Phormidesmidaceae; genus Sphaerothrix; species Sphaerothrix gracilis. The sequence goes on along the minus strand of JAAHIC010000568.1, from coordinate 1,060 downwards.
TGCTGAGCGCCGCTGCAATGTGATTAGCGATCGCCTAGAGTTTTATCGCCCCGATGGCCTGCTAGAGCTGCGCACCGATCGGCTCAACGGCTATGACATTGTCTGCGTCACCACTGAGCAAGACAACTCCTGCCGCATTGTCTTCACAGTCCCGCCCGGACAAGATGCGGTTCTGACCCGCGATCGCGTTTTTGATAACCTGGTAGCTGCCGATCAGGGAGAATCCACCAGCGCTATCAATACCTTTACCGGCCAAAACGACAATATTTTGGGGCAAATTGAAGCCGCTCTGGGTGGGAGCGGACTCAATCGCCGCCGCAGCGGCGGTATCAATCTGCAGCCATTCTTAGATAGCGTCGATGGCGGCACGGGCACCCAGCTCAGACCGACAACGATTACCCCAGGGCGACGGCTCAACCCAAGTCGCTTTTAGCCCTGCCATTCGTCGGCAAAAATGCTGGTAACGGCGATCGCAATGCGGCTTAAGTCTTCATCTAGCAACGGTGGCCACTCTGTTCCCGCCCGCTTCCCCGCTTCAAAGGCGCGGCGGCTTTCGTGGGCCAAACAGAAGAGGGCACAGGCCAATTTGCGATCGATTTGCTGGGCCGATCGCAGTCCTTCAAAAATGGCTTTTAGAGCTAAAAGGAGGGAAGTGACCTGACCAGGAATCGGCGCTTCTCGACGTTGAAGCTGCTGCAAAAAAGTATCTGACTTATCGGGTGCTGGCAGTGCCTGATTCACCACGAACTGACGTGCGGTTGTAAAGTCCATGCGCTTAAAGGCCCATATCTAAAAACTGAGTTGTCATCGCCGAAGACCTTTGAGGGAACCCTGTAACTGCACCCGTTTCAGCAAAAGCGATCGCGAGTTTACAAACACTTCATGATTTCATGGTGTTCAAAAGAGGGCAAACTCGCCACACTGGGTTGGTAATACAGCTAGCGTACAGCTTTTGTGACCGGGTTGATTGCGACTAACTGGCATGAGCTATATGACCCCAACAACTATCAATCAGGTTCCTTTTGTAGACCTATCCAGCCAGCATCAGCCCGTTCAGGCC
>JAAHIC010000567.1 GCA_010671965.1 Leptolyngbya sp. SIO4C5 | reverse complement strand
GCACCTTAAATCGCAGCGTGGCTAATGTCTCAGCCCGGCCTTTATCCTGCTTGAGGCGCTGATAGGCTGGGTTCACTAGTCTGGCTAAAAGCTGCTGGGAAAACTCCTGGACTGAAGCATCGTGGGTTGCCAAGATATCGGGATGCAAGCGCTTGGCGACCTGGCGATAGCGTTTAAGGATGCGGCGCTCATCGGCTGCAACCGAAACGCCAAGAATAGCGTATGGATCGGCAAATTTTTTGAGCCAGTCTTGGGAAAAAGCTTTTTGTGACATGCAGCGATCGCGTGGAGCAAACTAAAGCCGATGATATTAGCAACACCCTTGATGTGAGTTCTACGGCCAACGGGTCAATCTAGATGCAGCCACGGACTAACAGCCAATCACGCTGGGGGCCCAAAAACTCGTTGGAAAGAAAGCTCAGCTAAACACTAGGATAATGAAATTTAGAGGACTTCAAGCGGGTTGCACCAAAATTAAGAGGCCGGGGCTGTTCGATCTGAGCATGTCATCCTCAAAGGCTAGGCGGCGATTTTGTTAATCATCTTAATGATTGGGTTATTGGTTCTGTAGCCTTGTTATCAAGCTGGTAGCTTACAGGAGATTCAGGCAAAAGCGCAGCTTTTCTCACTATCATAGGAGCACATAGGGTACTGAGACTTCCGCCAGGTTGCTGATGACCTCAAACGGCTCTAAGTTTAGGCGATCGCCGCTGGCCTGTCTTTGCTAATTACACAATCCGCTTATGTTAGCTTTTCCTAGAAATCGTAAAGTGGCGGCAGCTTTAGCTATTCTGAGCGCGCTTGAGCCGATGCCCATTCCTGTCTCTGGGCTGCACAAGTTTTACCTGGGTCAGCCTTTTTGGGGCATCTTGTATCTGCTGCTAGGCTGGACGCAGATTCCCCGCATTGCCAGCGCCATTGAAGGGGTTTGGTATTTGATGCTGAGTGACGAAGATTTTATCGCTCGCATTGCCTCTACCCCCGCGCCAGTCCAGCCGGAAGCGATTAATCCTGGACAGGTGAGCGCGATCGCTACCGCCCTCAGAGAGCTAGATTTACTGCGGCAGGAAGGCTTGATTTCAGAATACGAGTTTGAGCAAAAACGACGCCATCTGCTAGATCAAATCGCCTAGTATGGCCTATAGGCAATCCGCTCCCAATGAGCAGCTATGAATTCGTCCCCTCGGCCATCGGCTTGGCAACAGCTTAAGCAATCATTTCAGGCTCACTTACAGCCGCCGCGATCGCAGTTGCGAGAAGATCCCTTCTATCGCTTTCAGTCCATCACAGAAGTGACACAGGCCGCCCGGCTGGGCATTCGCATCGACGTTAACCGGGCCACTGTAGACGACTGGCTACGTCTACCGGGTATTTCAATTCATCAGGCCCGTCTGCTGGCAGCGCTCACCCAGTCAGGCGTACAGATACATTCTTTGGAGGCGCTAGCGGCAGCTCTCAACACTTCAGTGGAGCGTCTCAGTCCGCTAACGCCTATTCTGCAGTTCTGCTTTTACGATCCAGACAGTCCTGGCCAAATTCAGCGGCTCAATCCCAACACCGCGACTCTAGAGCAGCTGCTTCGCATTCCAGCGATTGACCTGTATCTAGCACGTCGAATTATTGCAGGCCGTCGCATCAAGGCTTATACCCATTTAGCTGACCTGCAGCAGCGCTTGGGACTGCCAGCAGCCCTGGTCGAGACGCTGCTGCACTACTTGGCTTTCTAAGGCGATAGAACAAGCAGTGTCCGCTTTGTGAGGGAGCTGGTATTCGCTTGTAGTCTGCTAGCGGGTCCTAAGTCCATAGCCCCTGTTGTCACTGCAGCCAGCAGCCAGCAACAGCTCTGTACCAGCACCCGCTTTGCAGCCGCTATCCGCCAAAAGACCGTGTAGTCATCGGTGGGTTCACGGTAAGCTGAAGGTGTTTTGGAAATTGGTATTAATTCAAAGTTTTAGGGGAAATTCATGCAACTGCGAGCTGTGGCGATCGCGATTCTGGCTGGCTGCTTATGGGTGATGAGCTGGCTGCTTGTTCCACCTGCTCATGCCTTAACTGCAATAGAGCTGACAGATTTGGACTACAAAACCTGCCCGGAAGAACTCTCTCAGGGACTGGTAGGTAGCGGCAGCAGCCTTGAAGCCAACTGCTTCTTGGTCTACGGCAAGGCGATTAACAACTCCGGTAAGCCAGTTCTCAACGCCGATATTTTTGGCCGCATTTATGATGCTAATGCCAATCCGGTCATGCAAAATCGCAATCGTTTAGGCTCTATTGACGAAGTGCCGCCAGGAGAAAGCGACTTTGAGCTGCGCGTTTCAGTGCCTGCCAATCAGCCCACTCCGCTCAAGCTAGAGCAGTTTAAGGCATCAGGCTTTACCGGGCGGGTGCGGCGCTTTTAAGCGGATTTTTGCCCTGCCTGTGGCACTCTCCCTGGCAGACGATTTCTGGTTTAAATGGTTTAAATTATCGGGCTAATTCTTCCTGCAGCATTTCATCGTAGATCTGCGGCAAATAGGCGCTCATACTATTGTCTTCGATGCCATAGCCTAAGCTTGTCCAAGTACCAGAAAGCATTTCTAGTACCGTATAAATTTCGCCTTGACGCAGTAGATCTGAGAGACTGACGCCCCAGGCTTGCTCATCGCTGAGCCACTGGTAAACGACCCAGTCCTGATACTGGGGTTCAAAACTGTAGGCTGTCCAAAACTCAAACCAGGCGGGCGGGCTGGGATGATAGGCTTCTGCTTTGTCCAGCCAGGTCGTTGTCAAAAACTGATAGCGGCCTGCGGCTGTGGTGCAGTCTCCCAGGTTAGGCCCGGCTACAATAGGCACGCACTGATCGGGGTGCTGGCTCAAATCTTGAACGCGATCGCCTCCATACAGCACGTGATAGGGATGGGCTAAGTTGGACTCGCTGGCCGAGATAGTACGCATCAGCGCTCGGATATAGGGATCGCCTCCCTGCATAACTAGCGGAATCGGGGTTTCAGTCCAGTTGTTGTATCCACCCAGCAAAGCGGGCTGGGAATACGGAATCCAGCGAGAGATCAGCCAGGCTACCCCTAAAAACATCAGGGCCGTAATCAACAGCGGCCCATGATCTTCACGGCGCGGCGGCGCTGAGGTATCGGAAGAAACGCTTTTAGCTTCAGGCATAGAGGCGGGAGAAGGCACAAGTTTGGGAAAGACTGGTCGGGTTCTGCAACAGCGACCCGGAGTAGATTCGCTCTGCCGCTATCTTAGCTCATTGGCTACAGACCACTTTTGCCATCGGCGCTAGTCTGCAGTTAGTTCGAGCCAATAAACTGTTCGTACGCCTACTTACGGGTTCTAGCCCACTGGCTGCTGCGCCACATTGTCAGATAGAGAACGCCTGTAATCAGCGCCCCCAAATTCCACTTAAAGGATTTTTCTAAAAGGCTTTGACGCCGAGAAGCAATACTTTCCTGAACCTGGGAAGACAATACCGCCTCGTTCTCTTCAATTGAGGAGAGTAATTCATCCTTGAGCGAGGGCAAAGACTGCTCATCTGGAATATTAGGCACTGCGTTCTGGGCCGTTAGCTGCGCAATGAGCTGCTCTAGATCTTCTTGTGAGCTGATACCGGCAATCTCGGTTTTAGCCTGCTGAATCTGCTGGCCTAGCTCGTTGGCCTGAGTTTCAATTTGGGTGACATTCTGCCGATCGATACGCACCGTATTGGCAACGCCTAGCGGAATGAGCAACAGATGCGCAATTCCAATC
>JAAHIC010000566.1 GCA_010671965.1 Leptolyngbya sp. SIO4C5 | reverse complement strand
TATTGTGAGCAGATTGCCGCTGGCGATCTGCTCACAATTCAGGCGGCCACCTGGCTGCTGCACACCGTCACTCAGCAAGCCCCCCAGATTTGTGAGCGAGTCAGCGTCACCCTATCGCTGCGCATCGGCGCACAGACAGAAACTATCTATTGCGAATTCTTGACTGCGCAGACGGCAGAGCGATCGCTGGCGGCAATGGCAACGGCCCTGTTTGAGCAGTGCAGCAACGTGTACCTGGAACTGGCCTTGACTGACGCTCGCTGGCAGCCGCAGATCCAGAGCTGGTTTAACCGCTATCAGATGCCGCCCGCCGATGTTTAGAAAGAGGACTGGTCTGTCTCTGGCCTATCTAAAACAGGGCGTTTGGCCTAAACTAAATCCTCAATTGCTATAAAAATGCCGCTGGCTTGATGCTGCATCATCTCCCAGAACTGATCTCGCCTCGTACCTGTCTGCGCCTGGGTCAGCAGGCCGATGTGCCTGCGGTTGTGGACTATTACACCACTAATCGAGCGCACTTGCAGCCTTACGAGCCAGCTCGCCCCAGTCTTTTCTACAGCCAGTGGTACTGGCATCAGCAAATAGAGGAGCGCATTCAGCAGTTCTACGCCGATCGATCGCTGCGCTTGTTTTTGTTTGAGCGCGATCGCCCAGCCATTATTGGCGTCGTCAACCTCAACCGGATTGTCCGAGGCTTTTCCCAGTCCGCCACGCTGGGCTATAACCTCGCTGCCCAAAAGCAGGGACAGGGCTACATGGGTGAAGCTCTCACCTCAATTTTGCCCTATGCCTTTGAAACGCTGAAGCTACGCCGTATTGTGGCGGCCTACATGCCGCGTAATACTCGCAGCGGCAAGTTACTGCAGCGTCTGGGCTTTCGCATCGATGGCCGCGCCCGCAACTATCTGCAAATCAACGGCCATTGGGAAGACCACATTCTCACTAGCCTGGTTTCGGCTGCATTTCAGCCTCAGACAGAAAGCTGAATTTGGGAGCCTGCCGCCGTCTTGAAGACATCAATTCGGGTTTGGAAAGCTTCGCGGAAGTGGGGCACATGGGTCACTGCCAGAATACAGGCAAAGTCAGCCGCGATCGCATTGATAGCCGTAATCAGACGTTCACAGCCCTCTTGATCCTGGGTGCCAAACCCTTCATCAACAATCAAAACCTGTAGCGCTGTCCCCGATCGCTGGGCCAGCAGGCGGGCGATCGCTAAACGAATGGCAAAGTTGACCCGAAAGGCTTCCCCACCGGAATAGGTTTCATAGGGCCGGGTACCTCTGGCATCAGCAATCAGAATGTCAAGGGTGTCAATCAGCTTATTGCGGCTGCGGCCTGCTCGCTGAGTCACAAACTGCACATGGAGCTGGTTGGCGCTGAGGCGACCGAGGATCTGATTGGTTTCTGCCTCTAGCTGAGGCAGCAGATTTTCAATCATCAGCGCCTGAATCCCGTTGCGGCCAAAGGCATAGGTCAGTTCTGTATAGACCCTAACCTGACGCTTAGCTTGCTCTAGTTCCTGCTGCTGGCGATCGCGCTGCTGCTGTAGGCTATCAAGCTGATCTAGTTGCTGTTGCAAGCGGCCTAGGTGGGCAAGCTGCTGTTCTCGATCAGCCCGCTCGGCCTGAATGTGCTGTTCCAGGTCAGCTATTTCAGCTTGCGGATCGGGAATTTGCTGCAGCTGCTCGCTGAGCCAATTTAGCTGCTGCTCCACGGCGCTGAGTTCAGCTTGGCGATCGCGCTGGAGCTGAGTTAGCTGCTGCCGCTTTTGCTCGATTTGAGGAAACTGCTGCTGCGCCTGGGCTAGCTCTTGCTGCCGGAGTTGCCAAACCTGCGATCGCTGCAGGGCTGCGCGTAATTCTTGATGCTGCTCAAAGCAGTAGTCTGAAGCGGCTAGTTGCTGTTCTAGCTGCGCAATTTGCTGCTGGGCTGGAGCCTGCTGTAGCGCTGCGATTTGCTGCTGGCAGGCAGCGATCTGCGCCTCTAAGGCAGTCTGTTGCTCCAGCAGCTTTGTCTCTCGTCGCTGTGCCTGCTGTAGCTCATTATGCTTGATTTCGGCCCAGCGCAGCCGATCTACCTGGCTGCGGGCCAAGGCATGATCGCGATCGTCATAGTCAAGCTGAGTGAGCTGAGTTTCCAGTAAAGCCAGTTCTTCATGCAGATCGCCCGCAAAGCGTTGCTCCTGCAGACAGACTTCCAACTGCGATCGCTCTTGAGCAAGCTGAGACAGGCGAGTTTGGGCTTCGGTGCTGGAGCTGAGCTGGGCCTGTAGCTGCCCCCGTCGCTCCAGGATGGGGCCATACTTGGCCAGCTCTTCTTCAACTTCGCGATATTCGCGCCGCAGAGTTTGAATTTCTTTTTCAGAGGTGGCTAGCTGCTCGCGAATCACCCAGATTTCTCGCTGGGTGTCTTGGTGCTGCTGGCGCTGACGCTTGACGACAAGCTGCCAGTGTTTAGGATCGAGGGGGCGATCGCAGACCGGACAAATGGCTTCTGGATCAGAGAGAAGCTGCAGCTTTTGCTCTAGCTGAGCTAGCTGAATCTCGTAAGTGCGCTGATTGGCCTGCAGCCGCTCCATAAAGCTGCGCCGCTCCAACCCCTTATCGCGCACCTGTTCCTGATAGCCCCGTCGCCGCTCCAAATACTCCACTGCGTAAGACACTTCCAGCACGGCCTGCTGCAGCTGAGGCTGTTGGGACTGCTCCTGCTGTAGCCGCTGCTCGGCATGCTTAAGCTCTTCTAAACGGGCGATCAGCCGCGACTGGGTGTGTTCTAGCTGCGACTGCAGGGCTTGACGCTGCTGCAGGAGGGGCATCACCCGGAGCTGAGCTTGCTCAAACTGGCTGAGCTCAGCTTGAGCCTGCCGGAGCCGATCTAGCGCCGCGGCAATCTCCTCGGCTTTGGCTAGGATCTGCTGGGTTTCCTGAAGCTGCTGCCGAAGCATGTCTAGGCTGAGCTGAGCTTGGCGCAGCTCTGTCTCTAAGGGGTCTAGCTGCGATCGCTGCTGCTGCTGCAGTTGGGCTAGTTGGGTCTGAGCCTGCTGATAGGTCTGAAAGCGGGCGCTATAGGCACTCTCCTGCTGCTGGAGCTGGTTGAGCTGCTGACAGCCGCTGGCGATCGCCGCTGACTCTGCCATTATGTCAGCGAGTTTTTGGCGCTGTTCCTGCAGGCCCGATAGCTCCTGCTGCAGCCGCTGACAGGACTGCTGCAGACTGGCCTGCTGCTGCTGCTGGAGCTGCCGCTGCTGCTGCCAGACTTGCCGCTGCTGCTGTTGGGTCTGGTACTGCTGAAGCTGCTGCTGTTGCAGGTGTTGCTCTGCCTGCCGGGTGGCCAACTGAGTTTTCAGCGCCTGGTAGACCTGAGCAATGGCGCTACGCTGCTGTAGCTGCTGGTCAAACGCTTCTAAACTCGCCGCCAACAGCTTTACCTGAGCTTTGAAGTCGCGGGTTTTTTCCTTGGCCTGCTCTGCCAGGCGATCGTACTGCCCCAGCTTCAGCAAGTCCGCTAAGATCTGCTTGCGATCGCTAGGGCGCTTGAGCATGAACTCGTCAGCTCGCCCCTGGCGCAGATAGGCGGAATTGACAAAGGTTTCGTAATCCAGCTTGAGGTGCTGCTTAATGAGCTGCTGAGTGGCCCGCATTCCCCGCTGCGTTAGAGGGCGAAATCCCCCCTGGGTTTCAACCTGAAATTCTAAAGTGCTGCTCTGTCCCCTTCGCCGCGATCGAATAATACGATAGGTTTGCTGCTGA
>JAAHIC010000565.1 GCA_010671965.1 Leptolyngbya sp. SIO4C5 | reverse complement strand
TTCGCGATCGAGAGGCTGGGGTGGGGAAGGCGCTTCACCTGGGTGAATAACTGAAACTAGATTGGCTTCGACTCTGACAGCAGTATCTTGAGCTATCGCTTCTACTGCTCCTTCTAAAGTTGCCACCGCCGTTTGACCGTCTACAGACACGCTGATGCCAAACTCTGTCCCACGCACGGCAGCAATACCGCTAGGGGTATGTAGTTCTAGGCGGCTGTTGGGATTGCTAAAAGGTCTTACGCGCAGCCGTGCCTGTCCCTGTGTAACGTCCAATACTGTCACCCGCGCTCCATCTGAACTAGTCGAGAGCTGACGCACAACTAAATTGGTATTTTCCGCCACGTTGACAGTCCCAATATTGTTATCTAGTCCTAAAGCTGCTACCGACCGCTGAGCTGTACGAATACCGGTCCCGACGACGCTGAGACGATCGCCAATCCGCGCTGAGCGCGATCGCTGTCCCTGATAGGTAACATTGCCTCGCAGTCGCTGTACCTGTAGCCAACCGTTTGAAACAACAGGGCTGCTTTGAGCTTGGAGCGAGGAATGCGAACCAACAGCAACGCTGCTTAGCAAAAGAGAAAGACTTAAAACCCTAAAAACAACGCTGAAACGCATGACGATATCAGATTCTAAAAACCTGAAGCAGTTGACCCTGAGCATTCTAGAAAACGGTATAAATCTTGCGGTGTGGGTATCTGAGCTAATCCCTAGCACCGTGATGGGGCCGATTTCTTTGAGCTTAAAGTTCCCTATCTTCCCTATCAAAGCTCAGGCCCGTCTTTAGGCGGTCAGGCTAAATTCATCTAAAATTTAGTCACCTGCAGCCAATTTTCAGGGCTATCGCCGCCGTGCCTTGCTCACCATTTTGCGAGAGAGTCTGAGGTTGAGGCCGGCAGATTCGCTCCAGTCCTGGAGGATACGGTAAAACACTTGGCGATCGCGGGTCTGCAAAACAGCCGTCTGATCGGCGGTTTCAATCACGTAGGGGTAGCCACCACCGATGATAATCTCAGCGCGCACCCAGTTCAGTACCTGCTCTGCTCGGCCTGAATCGTAGACCCAGCGAGGCAACTCTAGCCGGGCCGGGAAGCTGTCTAGGGTGGACTTCAGGTAGGTGAAGGTCACCTGATCATGCTGCTCGCAGTAGTATTTCAGAATGTCAGAGCGACAGAGGTATAGCGGCGAGCGATCGCCCCAGTGATTGTGCAAAAAGCGATTCATGATCTGGGTATCGCGTAGAGATCCCGACTCTGGCAAATTAGCCAACTGCCGCAGCATCGCCGTTAGATCTCGCGTGTAGGCCGTATCGATATAGCCCACCAGCGGCACCTGACAGCGCTGGCTGGTACGCAGCAGGTGAGTGAGATAATCGACATAAAACTGACGACTTTCATCGTCTAGCAGTTCGGCAAAGCTAGCGGCCAGTGCTCCATCAAAAAAGACCAGGCAGCGATCGCAGTCCTGACGCTCTTCCATGTAGCGGATTAGGCGTTCGACTTCCATGCCGAAGCGCTTCATATTGACCTTGCGATCGATTAAATCCCGGCGATCGCCCAGATCCGCAGGCGTCATAATCTCTGTTTGAATGTCTTTAGAATAAATGCCTGCCTCCACATGCAGGTTCTCGTACCAGCCAATCTGCACCAACGCTACTAGCAACGAGATGTCTTTGCTAGGGAAAATCTGCGAGCCGTCTACTGCAAAGGTCGCGACTCCAGCGATCTGTTCTTTAGCCCAAGCAAGACTCTCCTCCCGGTTGCGCCACCTCAAATTTGCTCGCATAGCGCCGCGATCGCTCTTCGTCAGCGGTTCTAGCGGCTCTGCTCCACAGTTTCCCGGCAAATCGTCAACTTTTTGCTGTAGGGCAACCGGATCGCTCTGCGCCAGTTCTATCAGCGCCGACTGATACTTTTGCAGCAGCTTCAGCGTTCTTTGATCAAAATCCTGAAACTGCTCGCGCTTGGCGTTGAGCTGATGCAGGATGTCAGCAGGTTTTAGAGGCATAGTCTGCGTTGGCGAATATATAGCTAAGACATAGACCAGTTTGATCTCAATGCAAGCGTACTACTGAATAGCCTGTCAGCGCGAGCCTTCTGCGTGAAGCCCATGTTCTCGCTAGCAGAATTTTGCAGCAACTGGCTGACTGAACAAATAAGTCGGTACAACGTTCAACCCATGAAATTGCAAAAAAGTCAACCGGAATTCTGCCGCAAAACAGTGGATTCAGCGATCGCTTCTTTGCAGATTATTAAGGTCTATTTCAGATTGGTTATATCTCGGCAACACAGCCCAGAGCAGGCCAGATCAGCGTGATAGTATTCACTTCGTAGCTTTGTAACGATGTGGAGAGACTGCCTTGTCACTTCGGGTTGCGGTTGTAGGTTCAGGTCCGGCAGGCTCCTCGGCTGCTGAGACACTCGCTAAAGCAGGTATCGAAACCTATTTATTCGAGCGTAAGTTAGACAACGCCAAACCATGTGGCGGGGCGATTCCCCTGTGCATGGTCGATGAGTTTGATCTGCCCCCTGAGATCATCGATCGCCGCGTGCGTAAGATGAAGATGATCTCACCCTCTAATATTGAGGTCAATATTGGCAGCACCCTCAAAGACGAAGAATATATTGGCATGTGCCGCCGTGAGGTGCTAGACGGCTTTCTGCGCGATCGCGCCGCCAAGCTGGGCGCTAAGCTGATCAACGGTACGGTGCATAAACTAGAGATTCCAGACAGCGATAAGGATCCTTATACGCTGCACTACGCCGATCACTCTAACGGCACTTTGCAGGGAGAGGCCAAGACGCTGCAGGTTGATCTGGTAGTTGGAGCAGACGGCGCCAACTCTCGCGTGGCCCGGGCCATTGACGCAGGCGACTATAACTACGCGATCGCTTTCCAAGAGCGGATCCGCCTGCCGGAAGACAAAATGGCTTACTACGAAGATCTCGCAGAGATGTACGTCGGCAATGACGTCTCTCCTGACTTCTACGCCTGGGTTTTCCCAAAGTACGACCACGTAGCTGTGGGCACTGGCACTATGCGGGTCAACCAGGCCAAAATTAAGCGGCTGCAGGCCGGTATCCGGGCCCGGGCAGCTAAGCGGTTAGAAGGGGGCGAAATTATCAAGGTTGAGGCCCATCCCATTCCTGAGCATCCGCGTCCGCGCCGGGTTGTGGGCCGGGTTGCCCTGGTGGGAGATGCAGCCGGTACCGTTACCAAGTCGTCTGGTGAAGGTATCTATTTTGCGGCCAAGTCCGCCCGCATGTGCGCCGAAACCATCGTTGAGTTCTCCCACAGCGGCCAGCGGGTACCCACCGAGGCCGACCTGAAGGTTTACCTGAAGCGATGGGACAAACAGTACGGCATTACCTACAAGGTACTGGATCTGCTGCAAACGGTGTTCTATCGCTCTGATGCTACCCGCGAAGCTTTTGTAGAAATGTGCGCTGACATGGATGTGCAAAAGCTGACCTTTGATAGCTATCTCTACAAAACCGTGGTTCCGGCTAATCCCCTAACTCAGCTCAAAATTACGGCTAAGACTGTGGGCAGTCTCATCCGGGGTAATGCTTTATCGCCTACCCGTAGCTGGTAAGACGATGGGGCAATAAGCCAATACCCTAAAAAGGGATGTCGCATACGGCATCCCTTTTTGGCTTTTACTATTTTTCTGAGAGATTAGCTAACTGCCACCGTCTCGGCCTGCTCAAGGCTAGGCAGTTCTAGGCAGTACCCAGCACCATAGACAGTTTTGATGTACTTGGG